>JAFZQQ010000256.1 GCA_017620315.1 Oscillospiraceae bacterium
CAACGGTCTCGGTCCCGGAGAGGCGGCAGCTTTTCGCGGCGATCTTCCCGTCGACCAGCACGCCGCCGCCCTCTATGAGCCTTGCCGCCGCCGCGCGTGAAACGCCGTCGACAGCCTCCGCAAGGAAGCTGTCGAGCCGTTTGCCGCCGTTATTCTCCGCCGTCAGGATCATCGGTTCCATTCTTTTTGTCCTTGCTCTCGATGTTTTCCCAGTTTTTCGCGTCGCACTTCTCAAAGTATTTGAGATAGTAGACCGCCGCCGCGAAGGCGCCGCAGGTGACAAATATGTCCGCGACGTTGAACACCGGGAAATTGATGAATTCCGTCTCCAACATATCGACGACATAGCCAAGCTTGACCCTGTCGATCAGATTGCCGACGCCTCCGCCGATGACCAGCGCGAGCGACCATACGCCGAGCGGATGGCGCACGATCTTGAAAAACAGCCACGCCATGACCCCAAGCCCGACCGCGGTGATGATGATGAGCAGCCAGCGCGCCCCGGAAAGGCTTGACCACGCCGCGCCGTAGTTGTGGACGCGCCGCAGCCGGAAAAAGCCCGGCAGCAGCTCCGCGGTTTCGCCCAAGGCGAGGTTCGCGACGATCAGCCGCTTGACATACCGGTCGACGATCACGACCCACGCCGCGCCCATCACCGAGAAAAAGCGGTGCATTTTCCTGTATTTCGCGAAGCTGATCGCAAGCCCAAGGATCACCGCCAGAATGGCGAGATCGAGCAGCACCTGATTGCCGATCATCGCTGTGCCTCCGCGTCCGCCGCGCGCACAAAGGCAAACGAACGCTCGCTCGCGTTCCAGCGCGCGACAAGCTCGCTCGTGCCGAGGCTCAGGCCCTCGGGCAGCTCGCTGAGCGTCTCACGGTCGACCCAGTAACCCTGCTCGGCGTCGTCGTATTCGCCGTGGTTCCACAGCCAGAACTCCGCGTCCTCGCCGTAGAGCAGCAGCTCCGCCTCGCGCAGGCCCTCCGCCTTCTCCGCGGGGTTCGCGTCGGCGGTGGGTACGGTCATCACAACGCTTTCGTTTCCTTCGTACTCCGCAAGGTCTGCGGCGGCGTCGTTCACGCCGCCGGCGGGCGCCATCGTCATGCTCTGCATGAGCATGCTGCCTCCCGTCGAGGGTTCCTCGGCGCCCTCCTCACGGTATCCGGCGGCAGGCGCCGCGGGCGCCATCTCCATCGTGTTCGTGTTCGCGGACTTGCGCGAGTTCTGCGTGACGCCCACAGCCAGCACGACCACCGCCGCGCAGGCGGCAAGCGCCGTCCAGCCGCGCCACGGCGAACGCTTTTTGAGCTTTACGACCTTTTCGCCCTCGAGCAGCCGCGCCATGACGCTTTCGGCAAACCCCGCCGGAACGGTCTCCGGCTCCAGCTCCGCAATCGCGTCATGAACGGCGCAAAGCTCCGCGTAATACGCGCGGCATTCCTCGCATTCATCCAGATGCGCCAGCGCGCTCGCGCGCTGCGCCTCGTCAAGCTCGCCGTCCAGAAGGGCGGAGAGCAGATCCCTGTATTCCTCGTGATTCACTTTTGCTCCGCCTCCCTTCATTGCTTCTTTGCCGCTTTTGACGTTGAAAACTCAAAAAAGTTCCCGCTTGCGGCAAGATAATTCTTGAGCGCGAGACGCGCGCGGTTGATGCGCGACTTCACGGTTCCGAGCTCAAGCCCGGTCGCCTCCGCTATCTCCTGATAGGAAAGCTGTTCGCTCTCGCGCAGCAGCAGCACCTCGCGATAGCCGTCCGGCAGCGCGTAGAGCGCCTCGCGCACCATGCGCTGCGTCTCCGAGCGTTCGATCGCCTCCTCCGGCTGCGGCGCGGGATCCGGCAGGTCGATATGCACGTCCTCGTCGTCGAGCGACACGCCGCCACTGTGCTTTTTCTCACGTCTGAGAAGGTCGAGACAGGCGTTCGTCGCAAGCCTGTAAAGCCAGGTGGAGAACGTCGAATCCTCGCGGAAGGAGCCTATGCCCCGCCAGACGGCGAGAAAGGTGTCCTGCGCCGCCTCAAGCGCGTTGTCCTCGTCGCGGCACATCCTTCGGCAGAGCGAATAGACCTTGCTCTCGTGCATTCTGATAAGCTCCTCAAACGCCGTCTCGCTGCCCTCGCGGCAGGCGCGTATCAGTTCTATTTCATCCATATATACCACCCCTCAATCGTGCAGGTCCCGCCGGACAAGCGCCGCAATGCGGCGCAGATCGTCTAACTTTTCCGCCTTTACGATCTGTTCCTTGTAGTAATTCGCGTAGGGCACGCCCTTTAAGTACCAGCAGCAGTGCCGCCTGGCCTCCAGCACGGCGACGCGCTCGTCGCGGTACTGCGCGCTGAGCTCTATCTGACGCACCGCCGTGTCGAACCTGTCGCCCACTCCGGGTCTTGCGGGGATCTCGCGCCCCGCGAGCGCCGCGGCCGAGCGCTCGAATATCCACGGATCCCCAAAGGCGCCGCGCCCGATCATCGCGGCGTCCGCGCCGGTGAAGGCGAGTATCCGCACCGCGTCCTCGGCGCTGAAAACGTCGCCGTTCGCGATAACCGGTATCTTTACCGCCTCGCGCACCTGACGTATCGTGACCCAGTCCGCCTGCCCGCCGTACATCTGCGCCCTTGTGCGCCCGTGCACGGTCACGGCGGCAACGCCGACGGCTTCAAGGCGAAGCGCGAGCTCCACGGCGTTTATGCTGCCCTTGTCC
>JAFZQQ010000257.1 GCA_017620315.1 Oscillospiraceae bacterium
TGGAAATACCCTCGTAATCCGAAGAGCAGGCATAGATGGCCGCGTCGTTCACTCTCTCATTGAAATCCGGGCAAAAGCCCATAAAGAACACCTTGTCTTCGATCCGCTTTTCCCTCGCAAGGCTTTTAAGACTGTCAAGCTCTTCACCGATACCGTAGATCTCAAGGCAATAGTCCGGGTGGTTCCTGTGGAAGCGTTCATAAGCCTCAATCAGCAAAGGAAGATTTTTCTGCGGTCTCAGTCTTGCGGCAGTGACAATGGCCTTGCGCCTTTCGCCCGCAAACCTCTCGGGCAGGGACGGATTTATGGGATTCGTGATGACGACCCCTTTTTTTCTGATCGTCTCCGGGAAATAGTCTTTGGCGTCACCCGTTTGAAAGACGATCCTTGCGGCGCGGTGATACGAAAGATTTCTCAGCAATCTGCTCGCCTTGCTGTAGGGACAGTTATTGGGATCATTTCGCTCTGAAAAGATAATCGTATTGCGCAAAAAAGCCGAGGCGGCAACGACGATCATCTGCGTGGTAAACGAATACGCAATCACCACGGCATCCGGGTTTTTTCTCAAATAGCCCCTGATATCCGTCAGATATCGTAAATATCTGAGCAGCTTGTTTCCGATGCTTTTTCTGTTCAGCGTAATTTCCCTGATTTGGGGATCAAGCGCGAAGGATTCGCCTCCATAGGCATCCTTTTCAAATTGAATTACCGTAACAGGATGTCCCCGTCGGATCCATTCATTTGAAAGCTCTACGAAAACCCTTTCAGCCCCGTTGTTGCTCAGGGAAAACGAAATGACCAATAATTCACGCGGACTCAAAACGCTGTCTCCTATAGTTCAAATAATGATTTCTCGGGCAGGATATGGTCAAATGCCGCATTAACTTTTCGCACGCACTCCATAAACTCATCATAGCCCATCTGCGTGTCATTCAGGCACAGCATTTTTGCCTGCTGCTCGTGAATACATCTGCACGCCGCGTCAATATGGTACGCGGCAATATTTTTACCGATTTTTGTGGAGCGGGGATAGAAGTTTCCGCTTGCTATCTGCCATTCCTTAAAAAGCCATTGGTTTACATCCGTCATTTCGCGGAATTTGTGCATACAGGTCTCGTTCAGTATTTCCGGATACTTTGCCCACACCTCCGAAAAAGTGGATTTGCAAAAAGATGTGGGAAGGTGCTGCTGAAGCATTCCAGGAAATCGCGGACAGGAAAGAAGTATAACGTTTCTCAGGTTGTCAATACCATACTTCAAATTGAACCAGCCGCCCGGGTTTTTCTTTATCACGTCCCGCATACTGAACTCATGATTGATCACGCCGATATCGCGAAAAGGAGCCATGATCACCATGTCTTCCATATTATAACAATGGACGTTCATTACCGCTGAATCACATGGTTTTCCCCGATGGAAGAAATCGCTTTTTCGCATTGGTTTAATGATGAACATATCATCATTAAAATACACAAAATGCTCGGACAGGCCCTCAATGCGATGCAGATTCAACTCGATCGTGTGGCTGCTGAAGGTTGGCAGATACTGAGGTGGAATATAATCCTTGTGATTCACGATATGCAGCTTGGGATGGTTTGTATTGAGCCATTTCGGCAAATGCCCCCATGTTACGAAATGCACCGTTCTGACCCATGGGCAAAATTGCTCTACTCCGCGAAACCAATACTGAAGGTTATCCCAGTCACGATATCTGTGATCGCTGTCGTCCTCCTCTTTTGTAAGCAGGCCTTTGCATTCATTTTTTTCTTTTCTCCACTCCGGATCGTTTCCATCGACCCAGATGATAACAAAATCGATATCTTCCCGCATCTGCAAACCCTCTTCACTTCCTTACAAACGCTTTTTTACTTTATGGGCTAATTGTTCCGCAACAAGCCTGTGAGACAGAAACGCGAAAGCCCCAGTCGCCAGTATGCAAACCGTCAAAACAACAATCATCTGACCGCTGTTTTCAAACCGGCTCATTACATTATTAATCACAAAATTGATCACGACCATGTGATAAAGATAAAAGCTGTAGGAATAATCCTTCTTAAAGCGTTTGTGGTATGCAAAGCCGAATCCTGTGACCAACGCAAGCACAAAAATCGTTGTAACAAGATTATACCTGATTCCGCCGAACAACTCCTTTATCGAGCTGGGCACGGCATATCTCCACAGAATATACAAAGCCAAAACAGCCCAACGTATCTTAATAAAAACCGGAATCAGCATATCTCTGTTATAGTAAACGATCATACCAAGCAAGAATATCCAGGCAAACGGGATAAAGATACACTGCAAAAGCTTATAAATAATCTCCGCGTACATGCTCTTGTACAACTCAAGCAAACGATCCAGCAGCATCAGCGCAGCCGCAATGATCAGCTGTGTCCGGAATTTCCTTTTGCTCAGCCACTTTGCAGTAAAAATCGCGACAATGTAAAACTGAATATCAGAGGAAATCGTCCATAAGGCTCCATTGGGAACGCCGACTCCATAGCCTCTGAACCACGGTACCGTATAAAACTGAAACACTGTCAGTTGCGTCGCAAGGTAAATAATAATGTCTCTGAACCGCACTCCCCTTGCACCCATCGAAATCAAAATGATCACAAGGTTAAGGAGCACACAAACCCATAGCTCCGGAAATATTCTGAACGCCCTTTTTTTCAAAAAGCTTTTTGTATCATTGTATTCCAGCGAACGAGCGACAAACAGCCCGCTCATGAAGAAAAAAACCGGAACTCCGCGAACAAAATAGGCCATTTCATTCAGCAAAGAATGATCAAGGTTAAAATGCGTCAGGAAATGTCCGAAAAAAACTGTAAATGTGCAAAGCAAACGAATAATGTCCAAACAATTATCGTTAATATCGATACTTTTTTTGTTCATTTTCTCCATACCATCTTGTTGATGACGCCCGTATAGCTCTGGATGATTTTGACAACCTTCAGGCTGACATTGTCATCTGTATATGCCGTCACATCAGCGGAGGAATAACCGTCGCTGTGCAGGGAGACCGCAAGGTCGACCGCCTGAATGACCTGCTCGGCGGTGATGCTTCCGATGACAAAGACCCCTTTATCCATCGCCTCCGGCCGCTCTGTGCTCGTTCTGACCGACACCGCCGGGAACTTGAAAAAGGCCCCCTCCTCCGGCACGGTCCCACTGTCTGACACCACGCAGAACGCGTTCTTTTGCAATTGATTATAGTCGAAGAAGCCAAGGGGCTTATGCTGTATGACCCGACTGTCAAACCGAAAGCCTCTCTGTTCGATGAACTTCCTGCTTCTGGGATGACAGGAATAGAGGATCGGCATATCATACATTTCCGCCATCGCGTTCACCGCGTTCATCAGGCTGAAGAAATTCGACTCAATGTCTATGTTTTCCTCCCTATGGGCGGAAAGAAGGATGTAATTGTTGGATTTCAAGCCGAGTTCCTCCAGCACCGTGCTGGATTCGATTTGCTTTTCATGCGCTTTCAGAACCTCAGCCATGGGCGAGCCGACAACAAATGTGTACTCCGGCTTTACCCCCGTTTCCAGAATATAGCGGCGGGCATGCTCGGAATAGCAGAGATTCCCGTCGCTTGTGACATCAACGATCCTCCTGATGACCTCCTCCGGCAGATTCTCGTCCTTGCAGCGATTCCCCGCCTCCATGTGAAAGATGGGTATTTTCAGCCTTTTGGCGGAAATGACGCAAAGGCAGGAGTTTGTATCTCCCAAAACAATGACGGCATCAGGTTTCGTCTGCTGCATAAGCTCATACGATTTTGAGATAACATTGCCCATTGTCTGACCAAGGTCTTCGCCGACAACATTCAAATAATAATCCGGTTCCCTGATTCCCAAATCATCAAAGAAAATCTTGTTCAATTCATAATCATAGTTCTGCCCTGTATGAACAAGAATGTGATCAAAGCTGCGGTCTGCTCTTTTGATGATTTCAGACATTTTGATGATTTCCGGCCGCGTGCCTACAATAGTCATCAGCCGAAGCTTTTTGACAGCCATCGAAATGCCTCCCTTCCGATTTTGAAAAGATGTTCCATATCCGCGCTGCCGCGTTGGCAGTGAGAAAAGGGGATCCAAATTTGGGGGATCAGCGACGGATAACGGCAATGAATCTCAAGCGCAACCGAAGCTATGACAGATGATAATGCGGATAAAGCCCCTTGTGGCTTCTCATCCACTCCGCAAGCTCAAAAACCATCTGCTCATAATCAGGAATCCTGAAGTCAAACTCCCATCTGGTTCTTTTCAGCGACTTGTCTAAGGAGACCTTATCCGACGGCAGTATCTCAACTTCATTGCCCCGCAGGTATTTATTGAACAGCCGGAGAAGGTCAAGCTTTGTAATAGCGCTGTCGGGAACCATGTTGAAAAGGCCATGCGCTCTTTCATGAGTCGCGGCTTCCATCGTCTTTGCGAGCTGCAACGTAGTCTGCCCCGTCCAAATGGCGCCGGCATATCCTTGCACCTGCCCTTTTTGCTGCATAAACCAGTTCAAAAGCCCGATGCCCTTTTCATTGATGTCGGGGCCGACAACGGAATTGCGAAGGGTAAGGTTTTTTTCGTCCTCCAGCTCGCCCAGGGCTTTTGATCTGTCGTAAAAGGTAATCCCGTCCCGCAGATCATCCTCCGTGTATTGGCCCTTCTCTCCGGAAAAGACGCAATCTGTGCTCATATGAATGATCTGCGTATCCGTGCCCTCGGTTATTGAGGCAAGATAGTGCGGAAGGAATGCGTTGAGGTACACCGCATCCGAATGGTTGTTTTCCGCAAACTGGTTAAGTAGCCCGATGCAGTTGATCACACTGTCGAACTTGTTTTTTCCGACCAGCTCCCTGATAAGCTTCATGTCGGCGGCATCGCCTACAACAGAGTCAACGAGCTCCGACTTTTTTCTTGCAAAGCCCAGGACTTCATGTCCGCGCTCTTTCAGATAGAGGCTGATCATATGACCGGCCATGCCATTACAGCCCAATACCAGTATCTTCATCCTGATCAATTACCCCGGTCCAACCGCTCTCTCACATAATCCGTGGTAAGCAGCTTTTGTATGACACCGTCGACATCCAGCCGCACGGTATTGTGGCTCGTGTAGGCCTCATCTGCCTGTGTTTGCACTTGTCCTTGGATAAAAAATTTATCGTAATTCAAATCACGGTTATCGGCAGAAACCCGGAAATAATCCCCCATGTCCTCGGAACGAAGGCGTTCTTCTGCCGTCAGCAGGGTTTCATACAGCTTTTCGCCATGCCTTGTTCCGATTATTCTCGTACCGGTATCCTGAAAGAGCTGCTGCACCGCCTTTGCCAGATCACCTATGGTACTCGCATCCGCCTTCTGTACGAAAAGGTCACCGGGTTTAGCATGTTCAAATGCAAACTCGACCAAATCGACCGCCTCGTCAAGATTCATCAGGAACCGGGTCATCTCGGGATTGGTGATGGTGATCGGAACCTCAGACTTGATCTGATCGATAAAAAGCGGGATCACAGAGCCTCTGGAGCACATCACGTTGCCATATCGGGTACAGCAGATGACCGTGTCTCCCCGTTCTGCCGCGACCCTGGCATTCGCTGTTATCACATGCTCCATCATCGCCTTGCTGATGCCCATGGCGTTGATCGGATACGCCGCTTTGTCCGTGCTGAGGCACACGACCCGCTTCACGCCAGCCTCAATGGCGGCGTGAAGCATATTATCGGTACCCTCTATATTCGTTTTCACCGCCTGCATGGGAAAAAACTCACAGGAGGGGACCTGCTTTAATGCCGCCGCATGAAACACGAAATCAACGCCCGGCATCGCGTCCCGGATCGACTGCGGGTCTCTGACGTCTCCAATGTAGAATTTGACCTTGGATGCATAATCAGGATGCTTCGATTGCAACTCGTGGCGCATGTCATCCTGTTTCTTCTCATCCCGGCTGAAAATGCGGATCTGTTCAATATCGCTTTCCAGAAAGTGCTTCAGCACCGTATTGCCAAACGAGCCTGTGCCTCCCGTTATCAACAAGGTTGCTCCACAAAACGCCGACATTTCTTAAAAAACCACCTTTTTAAATTCGCTTTCAAGTTTTTCCATGATTATTTTTCTGCTGAAATGTGCGATAAAGTACTCTCTGGCCTTCTCACCACAGCTCCTGAACTGCTCTCTGTTTTCAACGAACCGCTTCATTGCGTCCGCCAGACCGTCTTTATCCCCCGCTCTCACGCAGATCCCGCAGCCGGATTCATCGATTACATCCCGGGCAGAGCCGTCGATCATGCCTATGATCGGCTTTCCGGCTGCCATATAGCCCTGAACCTTTGAAGGCAACGTAAGGCCCGTCTGGTTGTCCGCATTCAGTGAAACCAGGCAAGCATCGGCAAGCGAATAGTAAACCGGCATTTCTTCAACCGGTCTGCGCCCATAAAAGATGACGATGTCATCCAATCCGTGGGACGCAACGTAGGTCTTCATCTCGTCGAGTACGGCCCCATCCCCCACAAAATGCACCTTGAAACCCGGCGTCTCCCTGATCTTATACACCGCCTCCAAAACGGCCATCAAGTCCTGCGCAATGCCAAGATTTCCCATAAAGACAAAATCCACTGTATCATCGTTCGTCGTGAAATCCTGTGAAAGGTATGTTTCATCGGCAAAGGCAGGGATGTAAACCAGCTTGTCCTCGTGAATACCATGTACCTCTCTGAGGTATGGCAAAAAGCTCTTTGACTGGATGATGACACTTTGCGCCGATCGGTATATTTTCCCGCTCACCCGCTTCATCAGTTTGAAAACAGCGTTGTTTTCATTCCTGATGTACATCTTCATCGACTCGGGCCAGAGATCGCAGCAGTACAACACAAGAGGGACCCTGTGTTTATTCGCATACTTTATCCCCGGTATCGCCATCAGCACCGGGGAAAGCTGATATACAAAGACCATGTCGAACTCGTCCTGAAGGTTTTTTGCCTTATGTATCGCAGAGAGAACAAAGCTGAAATAGTTGATTGCAAGATGTACCGGTCCCTTTTTCCGTCCGACCTCATGGCAGCGGAGCACATGAACTCCGTTTACAAGCTCGTCGCGGCGGCCCTTTTTATACTCCTCTGGGATGATCCCTGTCGGATAATTGGGAAGCCCCGTCAAAACCGTAACGTCAAAGCCGTCCTTTGCCAGCTGTTCACAGATAGGGGTGATTTGAAAGTTTTCCGGATAATAGTATTGGCATACTACCAGTATCTTCATGCCTGTTCCTTTTTCTCGAGATATTCCTTAACCTCATCCTTCACACCATCCGGGAAAGGCCTTGGAGAATATCCAAATGCTTCTTCTGCTTCCATAAATGAAAAAGTCCTTGGTTCGCACAAGCGTTGAACCTTTTCCCTGAAATCCTTCTTTTTGAAGGAAAGATAGTAAAGAATACAGGCTCCCGAATACGCGATCCAAAAGGGACAGCTGATAAAGCGAACCTTTTTGCCAAGATCCCTGCCTATCTCGCTAAGCATGTCCCTAAGCTGAATAGGAGCGCCGCCAGAAAGGATAAAATCGCGGTTGGCGGTGGTCTCTTCGTTCATCAGAACCTTATAGTACGCGTCGCCGAGGTCCTTGTAGTGAACCGGCTGAAGCTCGTATTTTGCTCCGTTTACGACCGGCATGATCGGAAGCTTGTCAACCATCTTAATGAAAACGACTACATTCTTATCAGAGGTATTCCCGTAAATCATCGTCGGCCGGAGCACGGTAAGAGCAATCCCGTTCTCCCTGCAAACCGAGTAAACAAAAGCGTCTGTCCTTCTGTATTCCTCGCCCGCAGCTTTATACTTTGAATAAATCCCGGTGGTATGGACCATGATCAGACGGCGGACATGGCAGGCTGCCGCAGCCTGAACAACTTCTCTTGACCAATGGATACCCGCCACATGTATAACGGTATCCACGTCCTGAAAGGCTTTTTTGAGAACGTCAGGCGATTCCAGGCTCCCGACCACCTTTTCAACATTCGGGATCCATTTTTCAAGTTCTCTTGTATTTGAGGTCGCGCGAACCAGTGCCCGAATCCCATCTGGAAACATGCGATTGACCTCGTCCGGGTTCTCCCCAATGACCTCCGCCAGTGCGCTTCCCGATTTCCCGGTCATACCTGTCAAAGCAAGTATTTTACTCATTGCGGATCGCTCCCTCTGTTTGCCTCCGCCCTGTGCAATTCCCCTGTGCCGCCCTCGACGACGCCGTCGCCTCTGGTAACGCAAAACACAGTGCCGATCAGGCAGCGGCAGTCAAACAGGAACGCCCTTATGCCCCCCGACTTCAGCTCTGAGACATAATCTCCGTCCAGCTTTGCTTTGACGGGGATCTCCAGCTCATCCCTTCCGTTGATCTGTGCCCAGCCTGTTATCCCCGGATTTACGGTATTTGCGCCGTACTTGTCCCTTTCTGACACAAGATCAGCCTGATTCCACAGCGCGGGACGCGGCCCAACCAGACTGATCCTGTTCCGGAAGCAATCCCAAAGCTGAGGCAGCTCGTCAATGGAATACCGCCTCATGAGCCGCCCGACTCTGGTAATATACTGGTCCGGATTGCTCAGCAAATGCGTCGGCGTATCATGTGGGGTATCCATTTTCATCGTGCGGAA
The DNA here is from genome assembly GCA_017620315.1 of Oscillospiraceae bacterium. GTDB lineage: Bacteria > Bacillota > Clostridia > Oscillospirales > Oscillospiraceae > Hominicoprocola. The sequence continues at coordinate 8,641 of JAFZQQ010000257.1, forward strand.
CTTGTGGAGCATAAAATAATGCTTGTTCTTGGCGATCCTCTTTTGAGAGAAAAGAACCGGCCCCGGATCGTCCAAGTACACCGCAGCGGCGGTCAGGGCATAGACCGGAAGCAGCGCGATCATTCCAACAAACGAAAGCACGGAATCCACGTTGGGCTTCACAAACCGCTCGTAAACGGTTTCCTTGCGCTCCGTGCTGTTTCTTCCCTGGTCCGCGGCCAAATACGAATTGCCTTCGTCTATCGACCCGCTTTCCCTTGTAAAATATGCAATTGCTTTCATGCCCGCATACGCGGTGACCGTAATGGCTCCAATCATCTTTATGCTTTTGTTCATTTCCGTATCCTGTGCCGTCCTATCCGTCGCATTGCCCACAATGCGCCTGAATTAACTGTATCACAAATCGGCGGATATCGGTCTTCCCGCCGGCGGCGCCGCGGCCGGGAAACATGGCGGGAAAGCCCTCAATACGCATACGATCCGATGATATACTAATTTAATGGTACTATACCATACCGCCCCGGAAAAAGCAATAGAAAAACCAAAACATGCTTTCCCGGTTCGAAATAGCTTCTGTTTTGGCATCATTTATCGCAAAACAGCCAATTATTTAACCGCTGCGCAAGCGCCTGTTTTGCCTTTTGCCCAATTTGCGTGCACAGGCCCCGCGCAGGCGGCCGATCCCCCACCCGTCCGCAGGCTTCCATTCCCCGGACACCGCGCAATTCGCTATTGTGCAGTGCAAAATAACGTGCTATAATACTTAAGATGCGGCTATCATAAGGTTATATAGCATATACCATAACGGCGCTGACGCGCCTTTCGAAGGAGAATCGGAGCAATATGAAACTCGGGATCGTGGGGCTTCCAAATGTCGGAAAGAGCACCCTTTTCAACGCTATCACCAACGCCGGCGCCGAGAGCGCCAACTACCCCTTCTGTACGATCGAACCGAACGTAGGCATGGTTGCCGTGCCGGACGAGAGGCTGGACAAGCTCGCCGAGATGTACAATCCAAAGAAAAAAACTCCCGCCGTTATTGAGTTTGTCGATATTGCCGGACTTGTCAAGGGCGCAAGCTCCGGCGCAGGTCTCGGCAACAAGTTCCTTGAGAACATCCGCCGCACAGACGCAATCGTCCACGTTGTACGCTGCTTTGACGACGAGAACATTATGCACGTCGTCGCCGACGCCACGCAAAATGTGCCGGTCGACCCCATCGGCGACATCGAGACCATCGACCTCGAGCTCATCATGGCAGACCTTGAAATGGTCAATCGCCGCGTCGAGAAAGCGTCAAAAAACGCGAAATCCGGCAACAAGCAGGCGGCACATGAGGCAGAGCTGTTCGCCGAGCTTGCAAAGCATTTAGACGCCGGAAAGTCGGCTCGCACGTTCGCCGACGCGGCCGGGCTTTCAAGCGACGACGGCAAGTTGATCGCGACCGCGGAGCTTCTGAGCCTCAAGCCCGTCATTTACGCCGCGAACATGGACGAGGACGGCTTCGCCGCGCAGGATGGCAACACTTATCTCAAGCTCGTGCGCGAGCGCGCGGAACAGGAAGGCGCACAGGTGTTGCCCATCTGTGCCAAGCTAGAGCAGGAGATCGCCGCGCTGGAGAGCGACGAGCGAGCGATGTTCCTCGAGGAGCTTGGCGTGGAGGCGTCCGGTCTCGACCGGCTGATCCGCTGCTCCTACACGCTGCTGGGGCTGATCTCCTTTCTCACCTACGGCGAGGACGAGTGCCGCGCGTGGACGATCAAAAACGGCACCAAGGCGCCGCAGGCGGCAGGCAAGATACACAGCGACATCGAACGCGGGTTTATCCGCGCCGAGACCATCAACTTTGCCGACATGATCGCCTGCGGCAGCGTTGCCGCGGCAAAGGAGAAGGGTCTGCTCCGTTCCGAGGGCAAGGATTACGTCGTACGCGACGGCGACATGATCTATTTCAGATTCAACGTCTAAGGGAGGGAACGGCATGAAGCTCAATTACAGGCGCACATTTCTGATCGGCTTTGCCTTTTTCGGCATTCTTCTGCTCTGGCAGGTCTATGACTCGTGGTGTCCCACGTTTCTGACCGACATCTTTGCGCGCCGGATGTACAACATATCGTCGGCGGAGCTGAAAGCCGGCGATCCCGACAAGATACTTAACGTGCAGTGGATCGTCGGAATCATCATGGCCTGCGACAATCTGGCGGCGCTCATTCTGCTTCCGATCTTCGGCAACCTGTCCGACCGGACGAAAACGCCGATCGGAAAGCGCATGCCCTATATCCTGACGGGCACGATGGTGTCGGCGGTCGCCTTTCCGTTCATCCCTCTCTTTTTCCACCGCAATAATATCGCCGGAATGGTCGCGATGATGGCGATCGTGCTGATGTTCATGATGATGTACCGCAACCCCGCCGTCGCTCTTATGCCGGACATTACGCCCAAGCCGCTGCGCGCCAAGGCAAATGGCGTCATCAACATCATGGGCTATCTCGGCGGAGCGTTTGCGACCGTGCTCGGCATCTTCCTCAAGCTCAGCGACTACATCAACGCCGCCGACGAGGCGCGAAAGCTGCGCATCATTGAGCTTCCCTTCGTCATTGCGTCCATTCTGATGACGATATCCGCCTTCGTGCTGTTCCTCACAATCAAAGAAAACAAGATCGAGGAGGAGATGAAGGACGAGCTTGCGCTCGGTGAAAAGCTCGCCGCAGTCGAAACCCCCATCGACGACGACGCGCCGATGTCCAGGGCAAACAAAACGATGCTGCTTGCCATTCTCGGCGCGGAATTTTTGTGGTTCATGGCAGACAACGCCATCGGCACCTACATCGGAAACTATGTGATCTATTATCTCAATTCCGTCTCCAGCGCGACGATGATCCTCACGATCGTCGGCGGTCTTGCGTCGGTGATAGGCTTTGCCATCGCCGGAGGCATTGCGGACAGGATCGGGCGCAAATGGACGATCACGATCGGCCTTGCCATCACGGTCGTTGCCATTTTCGCCATGTGCTTTGTGACGCCGACCGGCCGCGTGACCGGAACGCACGGCGAGTTTGCGTTCCCGTCGCTGCTCTTTGCCGTCTGGGCGGTCAAGGGCTTTGGCATGGCGCTGGTGCACAACTGCTCTTTCCCGATGGTGGTGGAGCTGTGCTCGTCAAAGAAGATTGGAAAGTTCACCGGCTACTATTACGCGGCAAGCATGTCGGCGCAGACCGTGACTCCGATCCTGTTGGGTTTCATTTTCTACAAGACACTCGCGTGGCGCGCTCTGCCGGTCTACTCCGCCATTCTCTTCGCGCTGAGCTGCTGCGTGTTCTTCACGATGGTCAAGAATATCAAGGCGAAGAAGGTCGAAAACGTCGTGGGGCTCGAAGCGCTCGGCGGCGACGACTGAGGTGAGTATATGAAAACATTTCGCTATGCGCACCGCGGGCTGCATGATCTGAGCGCCGGTATACCGGAGAACTCGCTCGCTGCGTTCCGCCGTGCGGCTGGGCGCGGCTTCGGCGCAGAGCTGGACGTGCATCTGCTGTCCGACGGCACGCTTGCCGTATTCCACGACTCCAAGCTTGAGCGCCTGACAGGGCGTGAGGGCTTTATAGAGGATCTGACCGCCGCGGATCTCCCGCAGCTCAAGCTCGCGGGCACCGGGGAGACCGTGCCGCAGCTCCATGAGGTGTTGGAGCTCTTTGACCGTGCGAAGCTCCCCCTTCTGGTCGAGCTCAAGGCCTTCCGCGGCAATCACAACGAGCTGACCGAGCGCACCGTTCGGGAGCTGGACAAGTATCTTGTTCCCTATGTGATCGAATCCTTTGACCCGCGGTGCCTTCTCTGGCTCTGGCGCAACCACCCGGAGATCATCCGCGGTCAGCTTGCGCAGGACTTTCTGCACGGCGACTCCTCCGGCATGGGGCACAAGGTCGACCTCATACTCACGCACATGGCGTACAACCCCGCGACCCGCCCGAATTTTGTCTCCTACCGCTTTGAGGACCGCAACACCCCGGCGCTCCGGCGCGTTAAGCGTCTCAAGACGGCTGTGATTTTCTATTGGACGATCCGCTCGCGCGAGGATATGGAACTCGCCGAGGCGGATGGCGCGCAGGTCATTTTTGAAGGCTTTATACCATAAATCATTGAACGGAGAACTAACCAGATGGCAGAAAACAAACCTACTCCTAAGCGTTGGGGCGACCGCAAGGACGCAAAGCTTATCCGCGGCGAGGACGCGCTGCACTTCATCATGGGCGTGGTCTATCCCAGCAGGCCCGACAACGAGGCGTACATATCCGAGCGCATCGACCTCACGGCTATCAACGAGTATCTCGAAAAGAAAAACGCCGGCGACGTTGATTTCAAGTACACCTTCTTCCACCTCATAGTCACCGCGCTCGTCAAGGTCGCAACACTGCGTCCGAAGCTCAACCGCTTCTACGTCAACGGCAACTACTATCAGCGCAACAAGGTCACGACCGCCTTTGTCGTCAAGAAGGAGTTCTCCGATTCCAGTGAGGAGAAAATGGCTTTCCTTGAGGCGAAGCCGGAGGACAACGTCGATACCATACATAACATCATTCGCGACATCGTGCGCAGCACGCGCTCGGGCAAGCAGAATTCCACCGACGACAGCATGGATCTGTTTAACCGTATGCCGCGTTTTCTCGCCAAGGCGATATTGCATTTTCTGATGTTTCTCGACCGTCACGGCTGGGTGCCCGACTCACTGATAGCCGACGACCCGAATTACAGCACGGTCTTCATTTCCAACCTCGGCTCCATCAAGCTCAAGTGCGGTTATCACCATCTCTCGACCTGGGGCACGGCTTCGATCTTCGTCATCATCGGCGAAAAGAAGTGGACGCCTCTCTATGACAAAAACGGCCTGGTCAAAATGTATGAATCGCTCGACCTCGGTCTCACGGTGGACGAGCGCATTGCGGACGGCTACTATTATATGCGCAGCATCAAGCTATTAAAATACCTTCTTGAGCATCCGGAGGAGCTTGAAAAGCCTCTGAGCGAGGAGGTCGCGTATGAGTAAGCAGACCGCGGTCAAGGCGCCTTGGCGGGATCATCTGGGCGAGGTGCCGTTCCATCTTGATTATTTCGACGGGACGATGTTCGAGGCGGTCGAGCAGATCGCCATGAAATACCCGAACAACATCGCCTACGATTTCATGGGCCGCTCGACCACCTACCGTCAGATGCTCGCCGAGATCGAGCGCTGCGCAAAGGCGCTCAAGACCATCGGCGTCCGCGAGAACGACCGCGTGACCATTGCCCTTCCGAACTGTCCGCAGGCGGTCTGCCTGTTTTACGCCGTCAACCTTGTCGGCGCGGTGGCGAATATGATACACCCGCTCTCCGCTGAGAAGGAGATCGAGTTCTATCTGAAAGAATCGGAGAGCGTGCTTGCCATCACGCTCGACCAGTTCTATGACAAGTTCGAGCGCGTCCGCCAGAACACGCAGGTCGTCAACATCGTCATCGCGTCGGTCAAGGACGCGCTCTCGCGGCCCATCCGCGCGGGCTATATGCTCACGGCGGGCCGCAAGACCGAGAAGATCCCGAAGGACGCGCCGGTTTTGATGTGGAAGGAATTCATCCACCTCAGCCACTCCTGCTACTACAGGAACTATAAGGTCAAGCGTAACGGCGAGGATCCCGCGGTCATACTTTACTCCGGCGGCACCACCGGCACCAACAAGGGCATCGTGCTCACGAACCGCTGCTTCAATGCCCTCGGCAAACAGATCATCGCAACGAATCCGATGTTCCGCGTCGGCGACAAGATGCTCGCCGCAATGCCGCTGTTCCACGGCTTCGGTCTCGGTGTGTGCATACACTCGATGCTCTCGCAGGGCGGACGGTGCATACTGATCCCCCGTTTCACCCCCAAGAGCTACGCCAAGCAGATCACAAAGAAGAAATGCAACTTCATCGCGGGCGTGCCCACGCTCTATGAGGCGCTGCTGCGTCTGCCCGGCATGGACAATGCCGACTTTTCCAGTCTTAAGGGCGTGTTCTCCGGCGGAGACAGCCTTTCTATCGAGCTGAAAAAGAAGTTTGACAAATATCTTTACGACCACAAGGCGGTCATTCAGGTGCGCGAGGGTTATGGTGCGACGGAGACCGTCTCCGCCTGCTGTCTCACGCCGCCGCACATGCACAAGGAGGGCAGCATAGGCCTGCCCTTCCCGGACACATACATAAAGATCGTCGAGCCGGACACCGACCGCGAGCTTCCGTACGGTCAGGAGGGCGAGATCGTCATCTCCGGGCCCACGGTGATGAAGGAATACATGAACAACCCTATGGAGACCGCGCGCACGCTGCGCCGCCACGCCGACGGTATGGTCTGGCTCTACACCGGCGACCTCGGCACGATGGACAAGGAGGGCTTCGTCTTCTTCCGCGGAAGGGCAAAGCGGATGATCATCTCCTCCGGCTATAACGTATATCCCGCGCAGATAGAGAATGTGCTCGACGCGCACGAGGCTGTGCAGATGAGCTGTGTGATCGGCGTGCCCGATCCCTACCGCATGCAGAAGGTCAAGGCTTTTGTCAAGCTCAACCCAGGCTTTGCGCCCGACGACGCGACAAGGCAGTCCATACTGGCGCACTGCAAAAAAAACATCGCGAAGTACGCCATGCCTTACGATGTGGAATTCCGCGAGGAGCTGCCCAAGACCATGGTGGGCAAGGTCGCCTACCGTGCGCTCGAGGAAGAAGAACGCGCCCGCACACAGCAGGCGGGATAAATCGATATAGATGGAGGTACAGCCCTATGCGCGCACAGGAACTGCTTGCCGCTCTTCGCGCCGGACAGATGGACGACGCTCTTCGTCCGGTCTACGCAAGCGCGGCGCCGGACAGGATATACGGGCGTATCGAGTCCGTCGTCAACGGCTTCTGCCGAAGCTTTGACGCAGACGGCTCGCGCTCCCTGAGCATTTTCAGCGCGCCGGGCCGCACGGAGCTCGGCGGCAACCACACGGATCACCAGGGCGGCTGGGCTCTCGCGGGAAGCGTGGATATGGACACGCTCGCCTGCGTTTCTCCAAACGGCAGCAACACCGTTCGCGTGTACTCCAAGGGTCACGACCCCGTGGTTCTGGACGTCGGCGACACTTCGATACGCGAGAGCGAGCGGAGCTGCTCCATCTCTCTCGTGCGCGGCGTCGCGGCGCACATTGCCGAGCGCGGCTTCGCGCCGGGAGGCTTTGACGCCTATACGGAGACCGAGGTGCTGCGCGGCTCCGGACTTTCCAGCTCCGCGGCGTTCGAGGTGCTGATTGCGCAGATCATGAACCGCCTCTTCTGCGGCGGCGCGCTGGGCTCCACCGAGCTCGCGCAGATCGGGCAGTACGCCGAGAACGTGTACTACGGCAAGCCCTGCGGGCTCATGGATCAGATGGCGTGCGCCACCGGGGGCGTGATCGCCATAGACTTCTCCGATATCGTCAACGTCGACGTCCGCCGCTGCGCCGTGGACTTCGCGAAAGAGGGCTACTCGCTCGTGATCATCGACAGCGGCGCGAACCATGCCGACCTTGACGGAGAATATGCCGCCATCCCGCGCGAGATGAAGCAGGTCGCCGCGCTCTTCGGAAAGGACAGGCTGCGCGACGTGGACGAGGCGCAGTTCCTCGCCGAGCGCGACCGCGCGCTTTCCGCCTGCAGCGAACGTCCCGTGCTTCGCGCCGAGCATTACTTCGCAGAATCCAGACGCGCCGTCGCGCAGTACGAGGCACTCTCGCGCGGCGACTTCCCGGGTTTTCTTGCGCTTGTGCGCGAATCCGGCGAGTCCTCCGAGGTCAAGCTTCAAAATGTCTCGGTCGACCGCCCCGACGGCGACAGGCTGCTGCGCGTCATAAGAAGGGCTCGCGAGCTCGCGGGCGAAAGCGGCGCGGCGCGCGTCCACGGCGGAGGCTTTGCCGGCACGGCACAGGCATACGTCCCGCTCGGGCGGCTCGAGAGCTTTGTCGCCGGAATGGAGGCGGAGTTCGGCAAGGGCCGCTGCCATGTGGTGCAGATACGCAACGTCGGAAGCACGCAGCTGATCTGATACGATTCTTGCAAAAACGGATGGTGAAGGAATTGAGAAAAGCATATCGCATTCGCAGCGCGGCGGTCGTTCTGTCAGTCGTTCTGTCCCTCGCGCTGCTCACCGGCTGCGCGAAAAAGGCTGCGGAAACCGTTTCACAGCCCGCGGCGCAGACTCCCGCGGCGCAAGGCACGCAGGCCGAGTCGTCCCCCGCGGTCGTCACCGAGCCCGCACCGGAGCCCGACATGGCCGTACATGTCAGCTCCGTGAAAGAACTGCTTGAGGCGATCGCTCCCGGTGCGGAAATCGTCATAGAACCGGGGCGCTACAACCTCTCGGAGTTCTTCGCAAATTATCCCAACGTACGCGATCTCGACCTATGGAACGAAGAGCACAAGTATGTGCGGCTGCTGTCGGTCTTTGACGGGGCGGAGCTGATGATAGAGGGCGTGGACGGGCTTTCGATCTCCGGAGGCTCCGGCGACCCGCTGGCAACCGAGCTTGTGCTGGAAGCGCGGTACGGAACCGTGCTGAACTTCCACAACTGCAAAAACATCTCGCTCTCAGGTCTCAGTTTAGGGCACACCGAAGGCGCGTATTGCAGCGGCGACGTGGTGAGCTTTGACGCCACGCGCGGCGTTACCATGGATTCGATGGATCTCTACGGCTGCGGCGTGTACGGCATAGAGTGCAACGACTTTGCGGGCGATATAAGCGTTACAAATTCCTCGATACACGACTGTTCCGACGCGGCGATCGAGGTATATAACGCAGTAGGGAAGTACAGCTTCACCGACTGCCGTTTCACCGGCTCGGGATGGGGCGGCACCTTTGACCCAAGCGACAACACCGCAAGCCTCAGCTTCACGCGCTGCTTTTTCGGTGAATGGGAAAGCAACTGCTGGTATTTCGCGGAAGAGGACTATATCAGCTTCGAGGAATGCGATTGGAGCGAGATCACAAGCTATCCCGACTACAGCTATATGGAGGATGAGCTTTCCTTCGATCCCGGGGTAATGACGCAGGTCTCTCTCGTTGACGCGCCGCTTCCCGACACCTTCTGGCACGGATATATCACGGTCGACCCCCAGTCCGGCGAGACGCGCGAGCTTGACCTCTTCGGCGTGACGGACAAGCCGGACGACTACGTTTTCCTCGGCTTCAGCCCCGACGGCACCGGCGAATTCACTTATCTCGGCGAGACCCGGCGCTTCGACTGGAACTATATAGACGGTGAGACCGCCTGTGTCGCGCTGGACGACGAGAATGCCTATGTTTCGTGCTGTCGGATGCCGCTTTCGGACGGCCGGACCCACGACTGGCTGATGATGCAGTACCGCAATATGCTGATTTGGTTCTTCTGAAATGAGCGGGGTCCCCGGAAAAACCGGAGGCCCCGCTCTTTTTTGTCTTCGTCAGCTCTTCTGTTTAGCCGCGCCATTCGCAGCTCCTCACGCTGCTGCACCGCCCTTGGCTCCACCCATGGGGGAGTTGGCAGCCGCAAAGCGGCTGACTGCGGGAGTTTTGCGCGCCCTCCCGGCGCGAGGGGGGAGTATTTCGCGCTCCGGCGCGAGTGACTTTTTCGCGCATCGAAACAGTCACCAAAAAGCTGCCAGAAACCA
>JAFZQQ010000258.1 GCA_017620315.1 Oscillospiraceae bacterium
GGCAAGCCGATCGTGCTTGCCGTGAACAAGATGGACGCTACCGGCGCGCCCGATCCGGATTATTACGAGTTCTACAACCTCGGGCTGGGCGACCCCGTAGCGGTCTCCGCCGTACACGGGCACGGCACAAGCGACCTTCTTGACCGCTGCCTTGAGTATTTCCCGCCGGAGACCGAAGAGGATGAGGACGAAGATACGATAAAGGTCGCGGTTATCGGCAAGCCGAACGTCGGAAAAAGCTCGCTTGTCAACCGCATCCTCGGGCAGGAGCGCGTCATCGTCAGCAACGTCGCGGGTACGACCCGCGACGCCATAGACAGCTATTTTGAAAACGAGACCGGCAAGTACATATTCATCGACACTGCGGGAATGCGGAAAAAGTCGAAGGTCGACGAGAGCATAGAGCGCTACAGCGTCCTGCGCGCGACGATGGCGATTGACCGCGCGGACGTCTGCCTTATCATGATAGACGCGACAGAGGGCGTGACCGAGCAGGACACAAAGGTCGCGGGGCTTGCCCACGAGGCAGGCAAGGCGTGCATCATCGTCGTCAACAAGTGGGACCTTGTCGAAAAGGACGGCAAGACCATGGATCATATGCGCGAGGATATCCGCCGCGACCTCTCGTATATGACCTACGCCCCGGTGCTGTTCATCTCTGCCGCGACCGGCCAGCGCGTGCCGAGGCTCTTTGAGCTGATCAACTATGTATACGAGCAGTCCTGCACGCGCATAACGACCGGCATGCTCAACAACGTGCTTGAGGACGCCCAGACACGCGTCCAGCCGCCGACGGACAAGGGCCGCAGGCTCAAGATATACTACATGACGCAGGTCGGCGTCAAGCCGCCGCACTTCGTCGTCTTCTGCAACGACACGAAGCTCTTTCACTTCTCCTACCGGCGCTATCTTGAAAACTGCATCCGCAACGTCTTTGGCCTTGAGGGCACGCCGGTCGTGCTCACCGTGCGCGAGCGCGGTGAAAAGGAGGGCTGAGCGTGCGCGATGTCCTCTCGATGGTCGGGGATCCTGCGCTGGCCTCCGCGCTGATCCTCCTCGGCGCGGCAACGCTGTGCTATATTCCCGGAGGAGTGAACGGAGCCATCGTCGCCTCGCACTTGTTTTACGGCGACGACGTGCGCAAGTATGGCAGCGGAAATGCCGGACTTACCAACTTTTACCGTATTTACGGCGCGAAGTACGCTTGGTGTGTCATCCTTGTGGATATGGGCAAGGCGGCGGTCGCAGTTTTGCTGGGGACGCTTATCTTCGGCCCTGATGGCGCGGTTTTCGGCAAGTATTTTGCGGGGCTGTTCTGCATCGTCGGCCATATGTTCCCGTTCCTGTACCGCTTTAAGGGCGGCAAGGGCATACTGTGCAGCGGCATGACGCTGATCCTGCTCGACTGGCGGATAGCCCTCGCCGGCTGGGGGGTGTTCGCGATTATGTGGCTTGCGACAAAATATGTCTCTCTCGGTTCGGTATGCGCGGCGGTTACTCTGCCGGTCATGACCTTCGCTGTGTATCGCGCAGAGGCAGATTTCTCCGTCATTATGACGCTTTCGCTGCTTATGGCGGCGATGGTGCTCTGGGCGCACAGAGAGAACATAAAGCGCCTTGCCACGGGAAAGGAAAACAAGTTCGAGTGGCACAAGGGCGAAGCCGGAAAAAAACAAAAATAGAAAAAAGAGGCTCTTCCGACTGTGAATGCCGGAAGGGCCTCTTTGGGAATAAGGTTATTGCCCTTCGCTTTTGCCGAGGCCTTCGAGGGTGCGGCGCAGCGGCTCAAAAACATTGGGAAGCTCCGATACTGTGTCTATGCCGCGGCAGAGCTGGTCGTGCAGGGTCTCGCAGGCGTCGTCGAGCGTCTCCATCATGTCGGAGCACTGGGCGCGGAAGCTGTCGGCAAGCTCGCAGACCTTTCCGCGGGTCAAGGCGTCGTATTCGTCCGCGGCGCGGCGGGTCTCGGCGTCGTAGGCGTCGGCGCGCTGCTTGGATTCCGAAAGATAGTCCTCCGCCTTCTGGCGGACCTCGGCGGCGTAGCTCTCGGCGCCCTGACGGACCTCTGCCTCATATGCCTCTGCGCGTGCCTTCGCCTCGGAGTCGTAGAGGTCGGCGCGCGCTTTGACTTCGGATTCGTATTCATCGGCGCGTTTGTGCGCCGCAAGCTCCAGCTCGGCAAGACCTTCCTTGTATGCCCGGAACTCTTCCACCTGCGGACGCAGCTCCTCCGCCTCGGCGCGCAGGCCTTCCAGCTCCGCGGTGAGCTCCGCCAGCCTTGCGCGCAGGGCTTCCAGCTCGTTGTTTGCGTCGAAAAGCTGAGCGTTGAGGGCTTCCTGCTTTTCATAGTTGTCGTGCAGCGCCTCGCTGAGCCGGTCGCGCGCGGCGGTGACAGATCCCAGCTCAGCGCGCAGGGACTCGTTATCCTTTGACGTCTTTTCGACCGACTCCTCAAGCTCCTTGATGCGCTCGGCGGAGCGGCTTGCGCTCATCTCAATGTAATCGATGACGTCCTTGCGGCGAAAACCGCCGAAAAGTGAGCTTTTGAATGTACTGCTGTCCATAATGCCCTCCATCAGCGAAAAAGATATTTCTGCTTCTATGCGCAATCCTAACACAAAACTGCGGCGTTGACAAGGAAAACTTGTTTTCGTATAATACTACCATTATACTACATTAACTGCGGACACAGGGCAGAGACCTGTTCGGCGGAGCGGCGGGCAAACAGGACGCCTCTCCACAAAGGGGATAGAGACCATGATCACAATTCGGGGAAAGGGTGTATCCTCCGGCATCGCGGAGGGGCCGCTCTACTTTTACAGGCGCGCGGTGGCAAAGGTCGTGCGCACAAGGATAACGGACGTCGACGCCGAGTGGAGGCGTTTCAAAACGGCGCAGGCGCAGGCCGTGGACGAGCTGGGCGAGCTTGCCGAACGGGCAAGAAGATACGTCGGCGAGGAAGCTGCGCTGCTTTTTGAAACGCATCAGATCATGGCGAGGGACCTTGACTATGAGGACGCCGTCAAGAGCGGGATCCGCGAGCGCGAGCTCAACGCCGAGGCTGCGGTCTCGGACGCCTGCGGACGGTTTACGAGGATGTTCGCCGCGATGGAGGATTCGTATATGCGTGCCCGCGCCGCGGACGTGAAGGACGTTTCAAACCGCATCATAGCCATCCTTTCCGGCACGGTGCAGGGCGGGATAGACAGCGAGGTGCCGGTCATTCTCGCGGCGGACGATCTTGCTCCCAGCGAGACCGTGCAGCTTGACAAAAGCAAGATACTGGGCTTTATCACAGAGGGCGGTTCCGGCACGAGCCACACGGCGATCCTTGCCCGCACGATGGGCATTCCCTCGGTCATCGGCGTGGGAGACCAGCTGAAGCCGGAATACGCCGGACGGGAGACGATAATCGACGGCGGCGACGGCGTCGCAGTGCTTGACCCGGATGAGGATACGCGCGCGGGGCTCGTCGACAAGCGCAGCGAACAGCGAAAGGCAAAGGACGTGCTGGCTCAGCTCAAGGGCAGGGAGAATGTCACCCTTGACGGGCAGAGCGTAAGGATATACTGCAACATCGGCGATCCGGACGACGTCCGCGCGGTGCTTGATAATGACGGCGGAGGCATCGGCCTTTTCCGCAGCGAGATGCTCTATCTCGGCAGCGACGATTATCCGGGCGAGGAAAAGCAGTTTGAGGTCTATAAAAAGCTGCTCTCGGACATGGACGGAAGGGAGGTCGTCATCCGCACGCTCGATATAGGCGCTGACAAGAAGACGGGCTATTTCCGGCTCCCGGAGGAGGAGAACCCCGCGATGGGAAGCCGCGGGCTGCGTGTCTGCCTTGAGCGTCCGGAGCTTTTCCGCACGCAGCTTCGCGCGCTGTACCGTGCTTCGGCATACGGAAAGCTCGGGATCATGCTCCCGATGGTGACGAGCGTCTGGGAGGTGCGCGAGGCAAAGAAGCTCTGCGAGCAGGTGAAGCGCGAGCTTGAGGCAGAGGGCGTCGCGTATTCCGACAGCGTGCGCCTTGGCATCATGATAGAAACGCCCGCGGCCGCGATCATGAGCGACAGGCTTGCCGCCGAGGTCGATTTCTTCTCCTGCGGGACGAACGACCTCACGCAGTATACGCTTGCCTGCGACCGTGGAAACAGCGGGCTCGGGCGTGTTTACGATCCGCACCACACGGCGGTGCTGAGACTTTTGAAGCTGGTGGCGGACAACGGACATAAAAGAGGCATCCGCGTCGGAATATGCGGCGATCTGGCGTCGGATCTGAGCCTGACGGAGACCTTCCTCGCAATCGGGATGGACGAGCTCTCCGTCACGCCGCAGGAGGTGCTTTCGCTGCGCCGCAGGGTTCGGGAGACAGACGTCGGCAAATGCCGCGGGGATATTCTCGACGGGCTTGAAAGCGACAGCGAACCGATCGGAGGATAGCTATGGGATATGATGTTACCGCGCTCGGAGAGCTGCTGATCGACCTGACGCAAAACGGCGTGAGCGAACAGGGAAACCTGATGTTCGAGGCGAACCCCGGCGGCGCGCCGGCAAACGTGCTCGCGATGCTGCGAAAGCTCGGACACTCCTGCGCGTTCATCGGCAAGGTCGGCGCGGACGCCTTTGGCGATATACTTGAGAAAACGCTGCGTGAAGCGGGGACAGACACGCGCTCGCTGCTGCGCGACAGACAGGTCAACACCACGCTCGCGGTGGTTCACACCCTTGAAAACGGCGACAGGGATTTCAGCTTTTATCGCCGTCCCGGCGCGGATATCATGCTCGCTGCGGACGAGCTGGACGAGGACATGCTGAGAAACAGCCGCATTTTTCACTTCGGCTCGCTCTCACTGACCGACGAGCCCGCGCGCAGCGCGACCGTACGCGCGGTCGACGTCGCGAGGGAGGCCGGCGCGCTGATCTCCTACGACCCCAACTATCGCCCGCCGCTGTGGAGAAGCGAGGCCGAGGCAAGGGAGCGGATCGGGTGGGGGATCGCGCAGTGCGATATCCTCAAGATCGCCGACAACGAGGTCGAATTTCTCTGCGGCACCTTGGACTACGACAGGGGCGCCGCAATGCTGAAAGAAAAATACCCAAACCTGCGAATGGTGAACGCCACCTTAGGCGCGCAGGGCAGCCGCTGCTATTACGGCGGAGTGCGCGTCTGCGAGCCGGGCTGTACGCTCGGCGGCGTGATCGAGACCACCGGCGCGGGGGACACCTTCTGCGCTGCGGTGCTGCACTTTATCCTGAACAACGGGCTCGACCGCCTTACGGAATCGCAGCTGCACGAAATGCTGCGCTTCGCCAACGCCGCCGCGTATATTGTAACGACCCGCCGCGGCGCGATACGCTCCATGCCCGAACCGCAAGAGATCAAAGCGGTGCTGGAGAGAATGAAATAAAGCAAAAAGCCCAAAGCCGGAGATTGGCTTTGGGCTTTTCTGAACGCTTTAATTTTCTACACGCCACGCCTTGCACAGCGGGACGAAGGTGCCCTTGCTCACCAGCATGAGCTTGTAGGTATGGTCTGCCGCGTGCGTCAGGCCGGCGTTGTACGTGGTCGTGACCTCATTGAGGCTGATGATATTCAAGCTCACGAGCTTCCCGCTCTCGTCGTACTCCGCCGCGAGCAGCAGCGTGTTCGCGGGATCCTCCACAAGTACCTCCGCGGTGAGCTTGCCGTCTTCCCACGTGCCCTTGACGCCGTAGATCCGGAACGTCCCTGTCGCATAAGCCACGATGTAGTTCCCCTGCTCCGCATCGCCGCTCGGCGTGATCGTGTAGGTTCCCGCGTCCTCGCCGGCCTCGCGGGAAACGGAATAGGTGATGAGGCTTGCGCCCTCGCCGCTTACCAGCCCCGTGACCGTCGCGGTCAGCGAGGGGTCCTTCTCACCGAAGGCCTTGCTCTTGGCGTCCGCCGTGACCGTCACGCTCTTCGCCGAGATCGTCACGGTCACGTTCTTGGGCTGCTCGGAGAGAGTATAGTTGCCCGCGTCCTTGCCGGAGAGCTTGACGCCGGAGACGGTGACAGCCTTGTCCGCGCCCACGTTCGCGTCCGCCATCGTGCCGGCCGCGCCGCTCAAATCGACGCTCACATCGTCGTCGCCGACTATGCCGGACAGCGTGCCGCCCGTGAGCACGACGGTCCTTTCACCGTTGTAGTCGCGACTTGTTGCCGTGAGGCCGCTGATCGTCACCGGCTTCGCTTTGACGTCGACTGTGACGTTCTTGGTGAGGCTTTCGTAATTCGTGTTCTTCGGCGTAAATACCGCCGCAAAGGTATGATAGCCGACAGCGCCGACAGAGGTGGTCCCGGTGTCTGCCCATGCCCAGGAACCTTCCAGAGTGCCGTCGTCCACGCCGAGCGGTTTTGGCCGCGCAGCCAGCCAGGAATCGAGCGACGCCAAAGTATCGCCGTAGACAGCGTCAGCAACAGCGAGCGAGTAGTCGAGGGTCGGCGATGTCGCGGTGATGGTGAAGTCCTTCGTCGCGGTTCCCGCATAATTCCCCTGGAATGTAAATTCCGCCCGATACTCGCCTACATTAATCGCATTATCTACTTCCACATAGCTGTCGTTCGCCTGCTTCTGAGAGTAGCTGACTTCATAATACGCGGAATCCAATGGCGTCCCTTTGTATGTGACCGTCGGATGAGGATTGTCGCCGTTATAGAGAGAGTTAAGATATAAGATGCTGACGTCAGCGTTATCGGTGAGATCGAGCGGCGCGATCGTCACGGACGCGACATTCGACGTTACGGACGCCGTCAGGCCGTTGTCGTTGCGCGTGGCGGTCACGACGCAGTAATAGTAACAGCTGCCCGCGGCCATGGGGAAGGTATAGCTTGCATCTTTTTCGCCGGACATCTTCTTGCCGTTCTCGCTGCTGTTCGTCTCGTTGGAATACCACTGATAGGACAGACTGTGTCCGTCGGGGGCCTTGTTTGCCTCGACGGTCAGCGTGTTGCCAGTCGTGGCGCCGTAGGTCAGCTCTGTCGTTTTCGCCGGCTGCGTTTTGATGGTCGGCGCTACCGCGGGATCCAGGTTCTTCGCGGTCACGTCGAATTCGGGCATCGTGAACGTGTCGTCCGTCACCGTGACCTTCACGGACTTGTCGCCCGTCTTTATTACCTCATACGAGTTGATCCCCGTCAGCGTGACGGTATCGCCCTCAACATAACAGTTCATCTCCGCAAGCGCATCCGGCGTCGCCTCTGTGCCGCTCGCCGTGACTTCGCTGCCAAAGCCGTCGAGCGTCAGGACGCGGTATTTCTTGACCTGCGCAGCCTCATTGTTTACGCCCCATGTCTCAAATTTATTTGTAGAATAGGACAGTGTTTCATTTTGTATGCCGCCGTAGTAATAGACCATCAGCTGATCGCTGCAATTATCAAACGGTTTATCATTAATATGATAGACTCCCTTCGGGATAATCACGCTCGAAAGACCCGTGCAGCCATAAAACGCCTTCGGTCCAATAATCTCGAGGGATTCCGGGAGTGTCATGTCCGTAAGACTACTGCAATTGTAGAACGCGCCATAGCCAATTGTAGTGAAGCTCGCCAGGATCGTCACGCTCCTAAGACTCGTGCAGTCCATGAACGACCAGCTTCCGATAATCGTCTCGCTGCCCAGGATCGTCGCGCTCGCAAGATTGGAACAACCATAAAACACAGAATCACCGATACTCTCGACGCTGTCCGGGATCGTCACGTCCGTAAGACCGGAACAACCATAAAACACAGAATTACCGATGCTCGTCACGCTGTCCGGGATCGTCACGTCCGTAAGATTGGAACAACCAGAAAACGTGTTCGTGCCGATGCTCGCCACGCCGGAGATGCTTGTGGTTTTGATTTGTTCCCTGACGGAATACCACGGCGGATTCGTAGACGAATTCACATCCTGTGCATTGATGATCCAGCCGTTGTACATTTCGCCCGTGCCGGAGATGGTAAGGGTCTTGTTGTTTTCCCCGCCGGTCAGCCACGCTTTGACGTCGGACTCGTGACCTTCCGCTCCGACCTTCCACGGGTCAGTCTGAGTGCCGCTTCCTGACGTCGCCCGCGCGGGCAGGACGCTCAGCGGCAAAAGACCGAGGATGAGCGCGAGCGTCAATAAGATGGACAGGGACTTTTTTGTTTTCATTTATGATACCTCCTGAAAGAAATATGAAATGACGAGAGCAAGCCGTGCGCAACATCATGTGCCTCTTGTTCTGTAAACACATATTTTAACACAAGATGTGCCAAATGTAAAGACTTTTGCGGCAGCCTGTTCACGGCAATTTGCGCGTACAGATGCAGCGTCGGGATGTACTCCCTCAGTCAGCTCCACCGCCAGCATACACCGTTGCGCCAGCCGCTTCCCGCTCCCTTCGGTCGCGACAAGCGGGGCGCTGCCTCGAAATTCGCTCGCTTCATCCGCCACAGGCGGCGCTTCGCTCATTTTCCCGGACGGGGAGCCAAGAAAACGACGGAGGTCGCAAACGACTTAGGCGCGGTCGCTGCGTGGCACAACGGCTGCGGCTATATTGGCAGCAGCGCAAGCGGCATGCGTGGACGGCAGTATTCAGATTTGTTGCGCCGGTCCGCTCACGCGACGCGACAAACCGCCTCGGTTCAGTAAGGGAGCCTTGAACCGTAGGTTCAAGCGGCTTTTTCCTGCCTTTTTCGGCGGCGAAAAAGGCAGTCGCGCCGGGGCGCGAAACACCCCATGCGCGCCCGCAGGGCGCGAAATAGCACAACAAAGCCCAAAGCCGGAAAAAGGCTTTGGGCTTCAACATCACGCAGTATGCAAATAGGCGTGCAGCCGACTGTGCAGCCTGCTGCCCGCAAAGGGCCTCCCGTAGACAATGTATTCAGCCAGAAGCCCCACAGGGATCGCGGCGAAGACATCCACCGCGGAGTGCTGTTTGACGAAGGTCGTCGAGATCGAGATCACGACGGCGGAGACGACCACGCTGATCCGCCATGCCTTCGCCGCGGGCTTGTACTTCCACCAGACGGACGCAAGGCCCATGGAGTACGCAACGTGGAGCGAGGGACAAACCCCGGACGGCGTGTCAAAGTTATAGATGAACGCCATCACGCGGCAAAGGAAGTTGTCGCGCGGCAGAACGTCGGGGCGGAGATACTGCACGCTTGGATAGACGATGTAGACCACCATCGCGACCGCCTGTGTGACCATGATGAAAACCTGCAGCCGCTTGAAGCTCGGGATATCATAGAGCAGAAAGTATCCGAGCGAGTATACCAGAAGCACGAACCAGTAGCAGTAGAAGATCGCGAAAAACTCGTTGAACGGGATAATATCGTCCAGCGCGGAGTGAATGACGTGGCAATGGTCAAAGGGGATCAGATTCTCGGTGAGAAAGAAAAGTGCAAAGTAGACGATCCAGCCGCCGAGCAGCTTGAGATGGGAAAAGCGGGGCTCGTTCAAACGTGAGAACCTGAACTCGCGGTAATCAACGACGGGCGTTTTCATCTTGCGGATACCTCGGAAGGAATGTTTTTGGGGTAGTCTTTTTTCGGTATGTTGCGGTACGGTACGACTGTGTGTTCGGGAAGAGAACAGGCGAGCTCCGTCACGCCGTCCATCATGGCGTCGCAGATGCGGCGGCGCTCCTCGTCGACCGGGGCGGACGAATCGAAGCGGACGGGCTTGCCGAAATAAAGCCCCTTCAGCGCCGGCGCGACGTAAAGCGGGACGAAGAGCAGCTCGCTGCCCGTCTTTTTGTGATAAAGACGCGCCACGTCGATGAAGCGATCCTGAAAGTCATAGACAATGTGGTTGTGCGGCGCGTCGTGCTCCGGGAAAATGATGACGCGGGCGTTGCTTTGAAGCTTGGCGACGGTCTCTTTAAAAGTCGAGATGATCCGTGTGTCATGATAGACGCCGATGCAGTTGGCATTGTTGAACACACAGACGGACAGCGGAACGATAAGATAGGAGAGCAGCTTGTACCACCAATGGACCGATTTAGGCTTCTGCGACCAGAAATCGCGAAAGGCGTAGGGCTGCACTTCCTTCCAGTGCATCATCTCGCCGGCAGTCCAGGTATAATGGTTTCCGGGACAATACAGCTCGCAGGCGATGGGCCCGTTCATCTGCGTGTGGTTTCCGACGATGATGCACGGGCCTTCGGGGAGGTTTTCCTCACCGAAGACCTTCATCTTGGGGAAAAACAGCCAGACAAACCACTTTATGATCCTGTAAAGAAGGTATGACAGCTTCTTTTTCATTTCGCCTCAGAACTCGATCTTCTCCTCCAGCGGCTTTTCCAGCAGCTCGGGGTTTTCAATCAGCATTTTCAAAAGCCGGACCGCGCGCGAGCAGTAGAAGCCGTCGGAAATGCGCTCGTCGACCGTGAGTCCGATGTCGATGCTCATGCGCATATCGACGTTCCCGTTATCGTCGAAGAACGGGCGCTTCTTCATCTCGCCGACGATGCAGAACACAGAGGTCGTGCCCCAGTTGGTCAGATGGTGATAACCGGAGTGCAGCTTGATGGAGCCGAAGTTCGCCAGCACAACGGAGGCGCGGAACGGATCGGTCTCAACAGCGGACTGAGGCATCCAGCCGTGCTTGTCAAGGAAGCGCGCGCCCACGCCGATCGCCTTCTTGAAGACAAGCGGCAGCTTCTGCAGCATATCCATGCTCTCAGTGGAGGCGTCCTCGCCGACATTGCGTACATAGGACACCTGGCGGAAAAGCTCGTCGTGTATGGTGTCGATGTTGTCGGTCGGTTTGGAGTGGATGAACGCGAGCGCCTCGTCGCCCTCGTCGGTGAAGATCTTCTTGATGGTGAACGCCGCTGTGACCTCGTTGCGCTGATAGAGATTGTAGTTGGCGTAAAAGCGGTTGAGCTGCGGACGCAGGGTGATGGTCTTGAGCACCGCGGCAACGACCACGTGGAAAATGGTATATTTATACGCGGGCTTCTCGGCGTTCTTTTTTGCAAGATAAGCCTCGGTTTTGGTCAGGTCGATCTTCTCGGAAACGAACGCCTCGTTGTCGGTGCGGTTCGGCATAATAAGCGGCATGATGTAGTGCATCGAGTCGATGTCGCGAAGAAGCGTCGCGTCGCGGCGGTCCCACAGTAGATTCATGTTGTCATATCTCCTTAGCGTTTTTATTCCCCGCGGCAAGATCTATAGCAGCAAGGATAATTCTTCGGCACTGAAAAAACATTATATACCATATTTGGAAAAAAGCAAATCAAATTTCGAGAAAATAGCGCTCGTAGGCATTGATTACCTCGGTTTCGCCAAGGCTTATGCTGCGCCGGAAGTCCGTGCCGTAGTTCTTATGGACGTGGCCGTGTATAAAATACCGCGGATGAAAAGTGTCGACAAGCTTCATAAAACAGCGAAAGCCCCGGTGGGCGACGTCTTCGCCGTCGCCCACACCATAGATCGGCGCATGCGTGAGCACAACGTCAACGCCCTTTGCGCGGAGTATCTGCGGCCAGAGGCGCATGAGCCGCCGCGCCATCTGCCGTTCTGTGTATTGGTGCTCTCCGCTGTTATAGCGCATACTGCCGCCCAGCCCGAGAATGCGCAGCCCGTTCACGGTA
>JAFZQQ010000259.1 GCA_017620315.1 Oscillospiraceae bacterium
CGCCAGTCCCTCTTGTTATCATCAAAGTAACCCAAACACGGGTAACGAGGGGAGGCCGCCATGGAGTATTCCGATCTGTATGTCCGCCGCATCCGTCAGCTCTGCAAGGAGCGTGGGATCGCCATCAACAAGCTCGCCACGATGAGCGGCATCAACCAGTCCACCATCGACAACATCGTGCGCGGTCTGACCAGGAATCCCAGGGTCATGACGCTGCACAAGATCGCCATCGCCTTCAACATGACCGTTGCGGAGTTCCTGGATTTCAAGGAGCTGAACGACTATTCCTTTGACGATCAAAGCGAGGACTGATTACTGACAATTCCATATGCTCGTTCAAAAAGTGAGAGCGGTTATTAAATCACGAAATCCGGCGAGGTTTTGACATGACCTCACCGGATTTCGACTGTTCTTTGGGCGATAATACTTAGCCCGCTTTTATTTATTATCCGCTATATGTTGTTCGCCATAGCCTGCAGATCACCGAAGAAGTCAACAGCGAACTTTTTGAATGCTTTTGTGCTGGCCGATTCGGGGCGGAATTTGTTGTAACTCAGCCCTACTGTGCCGAAGCACTGATCAGTCAGCGTCTTCCGGCAGTATTGGCCGATCAGCGGATCTTTGGTGTGGATGATGGACATGAACGCGATGCCGCGCTTATCTACCAGAACAGCTCTCTGCTGCAGGTCCATATCGCTGGTTTCATAGACGACGTTTGTCGTCAATCCGTGCTTTTCAAAGATGTGGTCGATCGTCGCCCGCATGCCGCTGCCCTTCGGCGCGATCACAATAGGGTACGGTGCAAGCTCTTCCAAAGTAACGAATTCTTTTTCATACAGCGGATGATCCGGCGGCACCATGATGCTGCCCGTGTCCTTCAAGACGGTGATCGTCTCGATCATGCGGGATTCCTCGCCTGTGATGGGCGGGAGCGCGATGGCAAAATCCGCCTTGTTGGTGTTGAGCTTTTCAATGATATCTTCCCGCTTGGCGTAGGCCTCGGAAAGGACGCTGTGCGGATATTTGGCCATGAACGCGCTGTTGAGCGCACTCAGATAACCGGCGTTATTATAGAGCAGCGTGGTGGTGAACTCCGCCTGCTCCTGCATGGCCGCCACGTCGGAGGTCAGCGTGTCCAGCCGCGCGAGGATCGCCTTGGATTCCTTGTAAAAGTGCTGCCCGTTGGCGTTCAGTACGATCCGGCGCCGTTCAATATCAAACAGCTTTGACCCCAGCTCCTCCTCCAGATGGTGGATCACCTTAGTCACAAAAGGCTGCGAAACGCCGAGTTTTTCTGCCGCCTTGGTCACGCTGCCCAGCTCTGCCGTCAGGCAGAAAAAACGCAGATCACGAAGTTCCATCCAATCGCCTCCCCGGTCATTATATAACGCGTCTTGTCACATTTCAATAACCTGTTGGTTATGAATTTTCTTTGACAAAATATTATCTTTTTCTGCCTCCCCTTGATACAATAAAACCGCAAAAACAAGATTATGATTCAGAAAAGGGGACAAATCATGGCAGAAGAGAACAAGAACAGATACACCTCCCGAAAGGTCGAGGTCGACGGCATCACGCTTTACGACAGCGACGCGCGATTTCGCAAGAACTTCCTGAAAAAGCATTTGAAGAACACCGTGGACGTAGTGCGCTTTTCCTACATGATGGGCAAGCTCGCCGTCAAGCCTGTAATCGGCCCTATGATCCGCAAAAGCCTTGAGCTGCATTACCGCTATATCCACACCAATTCTGTCGTGGTCCCTATTGAAGTGGCGAAGGACATCATTCGCAATACGACGGATATCGCCGTGTCCCCCTGTGTGTGCCGCACGGTGCGCGGCAACTGCGACAATCCCATCAACACCTGCTTCGGCCTGAACTTTTACGGCTCGCTGAAAAAGAAGGCGGGTGAACGGAGCGTCAGCGTGGAGGAATGCCTCGCCGTGGCAGACATGGCGCATGAGCGCGGCTTGATCTCCGTGGTGGAGAGCTGCGTGCAGCCCTATCAGGACAACCTCTGCTTCTGCTGCGCCTGCTGCTGCATGCCTTTGACGCTGAAAACGCAGTACCACGTTCCCTTTGTCAACTATAACGGCCCTTATCTGCCGGTGTTTGAGGAAAGTAAATGCACCCACTGCCAAAAGTGCATCAAAGCCTGCCCGGTCGGCGCCATGAGCTTTGATGAAAACGGTGTGCGGCATATTGATCTGGACAAATGCTTGGGCTGCGGGCTCTGTGAAAGTGCCTGTCCGGATAAGATCGGCAAGATGGAATATACTGAGAGCCGTGTACAGAAAGTCTCCGAGCCGAGCCGCCTGCGGGTGGCGCTGTCGGTGGCTTATGTCTATGCCGTATTTATGCCGGGCGTCTGGTTCTATAAGCTCTTTACCGGCAGCAAGATGTATCTGATGAAGTCCGAACCGCGTGAGAAAGACATTATCAGCACCAAGGAACCTGGCTATATCCACGGCGGCGAGAAGTATGCCGAGCCGCACAAGGGCGCCTGCTCCTGCGCTGAACACGAGGAAGCAAAGGCGTGAGCCTGTCGCTGACTCTCCTGCTCAGTTCCGCGTTGGCGGGACTTGCCATTTGGAAGAAGGCGCTGACCGCCGGGGGAACCGTATTAGCATGGGGAATGTGCTTGGCGATCTGCTTCTTCGGAGGGCTGCCCGCCTTTCTGATCCTTGCCGCGACCTTTCTCGGAACGATCGCAGCCGACAAGCTCGCCGGAAAGCGGGCAGACCCAAGCGCTTTGCGCCGCAAAACCGGCAGACGCGATGCCGTGCGCGTGCTGTGTAAC
>JAFZQQ010000260.1 GCA_017620315.1 Oscillospiraceae bacterium
GCGTTTTCTGTTTTTCTCAACCGGCGGTTGATACGCGGCGGAAGGAGGCTTTGCCGCGCGTCAGCCGCTCGCCGCTTCGCACAGCGGGATAAGGGTCGCGCTGTCCACGAGCATCAGCTTGTAGGTATAGCCCGTTCCTGTCTTGAGAAAGAGCTGGAATTCGCCGTTCCTGGACTCCGTGATAAAGACGTCCGCCAGCTTGCCGCCGCTCTCATACGACGCCGCGATCAGCGTCGAATCCGCGGGCGCTTTCACCGGTACAGTCAGAAAGCCGTTGCCGACAGTGCGGATCGAAATGGCCGTCGGCCAGAGCTCGACCCGCTTGAGCTTCGACAGGTCCTGTCCGCCGGGGCAGGCGGGGATCGCGGTCCTGCCTGTCTTTCCCGCCGCGTCTTTCCAGCCCCTGCCTGCCGCCTGATTTCTCACGCCGCCGGATATGGCGCTTGTGTTCCCCCATGAGCAAAAAACTGCGTCGCCGTTGATCGTCAGGGTGGCGCCCGTTTCAACGTAAACGCCGCAGGAGAACCCCGCCGCCTCGGCTCCGCCATGCCCCTCCAGAAGGCCGCCCGAGATCACCGAATCATCGCTGATCCGAATTCCAATGCTCCTGGCTTCGGGATTCGTTGTTTTGCCCCCCTCGCCGACCACCGTGCCCTCCGGGCCGATCGTCAGCGAAGCGCAAGCCACGCCTTCACTGCGCGCCGCCCCCGAAGTCCCGTCGCTTTTGCCATTCAGTATGCCGTTGACGGTCACCGTGCCGTGCGCTTTCAGCCCCGAACTGTCACCCGTCGACGATTCGTACGCCCTGAGAAATGCCGTGGTCGACGCACCGATTTCAACAGCGCCCAAAACCTCCATGCCGCGCGTAGCCATAGCGTCGACACCGGTCGCATACAGATATTTAATGCCGGTCGTCAGACTGCCGCTCGCGTAAATGCCGTAGGTGGTCCCGTTCGCCGTCGGCCAACCGGTCGCGTCCAGCGTGTCGGAGACCCCGGCTCCCCGTATGGTCAGGCTGCCCTTGCAGTAAATGCCCGCCTTGCTGTCGGTATTATTACCTGTTTCTTTGCAACTGGCTTCGGCTTCGCCCTTGACCACAATGGTCAGCGCATCCAGCGTGGAATAGATCGCGGCATAGCCTTTTTTGGAACCTCCCAGGGCGGCAGCCGTAAAAGCATGCCCCTCGGTGATCCTCACACCGTCCAGCGTCAGCGTATGCGTGCGGGCGTTATAGGAATAAGTACCTCCGTTGGCAGCGACATTGCTTACAGAGGCGGTCAACTGCGTATAGCCGACCCACAGCTCAGGCCTGTCCTGCACCGCAAGATCCACAACGTTTCCGGCGTAATCGCTCTGGCAGCCGCCGTTTCGCTGCTCGTTGAACACACGCAGCGTGCAGCAGTCATCCGCCGCACGCGGCAATGTAAACGTCACCGTGCCGCTTGCCGCCGTCACGGGGGCGCCGGCGCAGCCGAGAAGCGCGCCCTCGCCGTCATACAGCAGGGCGGTCACATATTCGTTCTCGCCGGTCACGGCGCCGCTGTAGCTCACGGCCACCTTGCCGTCCGTCGTCGTCCGGGCGGCTGTCGCCCGAAAGCCCTTGCGGCTTGTATCCCGCAGCGTCAGCTTCCATTCGTGCGTGTTGTTCTCCAGCGGCGTGATCGTCGTCCCGCTGTACTTGCCGCTCGCGGGGGCTGCGAAGATCACATTGTCCGCGGTCAGGTTGAACGCGGGGCGTATGAAGATAAGGGTATCGTTCGGAAAGTTATAGCCGGACTTCAGATTTGTCTCCCCATAGATCGCGCCGGTTTCATCTACGCAGGCAACCGTCGCGTTCTCGCCTGTCCCGGGCGACCGGAGCCACCACGCGGAGTCTGTGGCTTCTCCGCCGAAGGATGCTTTCCTGTCTGCGTTGTCCTCGAAATATTTATCTGCCTCCTCTGCCGAGAGAAGGAATAAATGCTCGCCGTTCAGCGAGGCGGGGCCGTAGTCGGAATAGGAATAGTCGGCTGCCTCCGGCACGGTCGTCGCGGCGATCGCGGCTTTCTCCGCGTCGTTCCATGCAATCACGTCGGACTTGTTATAGAATTTCCAGCAATAACCCTGTGCATCGCTGCCGGCCCACGCGCTGCTTTCCCCATTACTGAACCACCACCATGTAATATGATACTTGCTGATCAACAGCGCATGCGCTTCGTCGCTGACCGGCAGCTCGTTGTCGCCGGGAAGGGACAGCACGCGCCACGCGATTGGACTGCCGCCGTTCTTCTTTCCCATATACACCGTGTCGCCGGGCTCGACGCCGTACAGGCCGTTCCAGCTTGTCGCCTGCTTCCCGCTCTCCGCCGGCAGTTCCACGCTCTCCGCTCTTGCGGGGAGCGCGCTCCACGGCAGGAGCGAAAGTACCATTGCGAATGCCAGCAGGGCGGACAGGAGCTTTTTTCTGTTCTTCATGTTCTTCCTCTTTCCTTGCATTATGATCCGGTCGTGTTCCTGTATCAAAGCGGTTCCTATCATATCACGGATCTGCGCGGTTTGAAAGAGTTTTTTTCGCGCCTTGTCCCGCGGCGGCGCAAGACGACGCAGCAGCCCCGGAGAGCGTGCTTTTCGCTCCCCGGGGCTGCGGTTTTTTCAATGTTATTCCGTTTTGATCCCGCGACGGCCGATCTCATCGATCAGCGCGTTCAGGTCGTTCGGCAGCTTCATAGGCTCGCCGCAGAACTTGATCGCGTTGGCGACGTCCTTGAGCCCGTTGCCGGTGACGACGGAAACGACTGTGTCGTTTTTCCCGATGACGCCCTGCTCGCAGAGCTTTTTGAGCCCCGCCGTGCCGGTGAC
>JAFZQQ010000261.1 GCA_017620315.1 Oscillospiraceae bacterium
AGGGCCGCTACCACGGCGAGCGCGCCGTCATGCCCTTCGACGTCGGCAAGCGCGCGCTGGACTTCCTGATCGAGCGCTCCGGCGCGCGCCGCAATCTGGAGGTCGACTTCTTCGGCGGCGAGCCGCTGATGAACTGGGACGTCGTTAAGGAGCTGGTCGCCTACGCCCGCACACGCGAGAAGGAGGCCGGCAAGAACTTCCGCTTCACGCTCACGACCAACGGCCTTTTGATCGACGACGACGTGATCGACTTCTGCAACCGCGAGATGCACAACGTCGTGCTCAGCCTCGACGGACGGCGCGAGGTGCACGACCGCTGGCGCGTGGATTATGCCGGAAACGGAAGCTGGGACAGGATCGTGCCGAAATTTCAAAAGCTCGTCGCCGCGCGCGGCGGCAAGGGCTATTATATGCGCGGCACCTTTACCCACGGCAACCCGGACTTTTTGAAGGATGTCGAGACCATGCTCGACCTCGGCTTCAACGAGCTGAGCATGGAGCCTGTCGTCGCCGCGCCGGACGACCCGAACGCGCTGACCGCGGACGACGTGGAGCTCGTGAAGAAGCAGTATGAGGAGCTTGCGCAGCTCATGCTCCGCCGTGAGCGCGAGGGAAGGCCCTTTACCTTCTATCATTATATGCTCGACCTCACCGGCGGCCCCTGCATCTATAAGCGCATCTCCGGCTGCGGCTCCGGAACGGAGTACATGGCCGTCACGCCGTGGGGCGACCTCTATCCCTGTCACCAGTTTGTCGGAGAGGAAAAATTCAAATTGGGCGATGTATGGCAGGGGGTCACAAACACCTCGGTGCGCGATCAGTTCGCCGCCTGCAACGTCTACGCAAAGCCCGAGTGCCGCGAATGCTGGGCAAGGCTCTACTGTTCCGGCGGCTGCGCGGCAAACGCGTGGCACGCCTCCGGCTCGGTCACCGGAGTGTACAAGACGGGCTGCGAGCTTTTCAAAAAGAGAATGGAATGTGCGATCATGATGGCGCTTGCCCGCCAGATAGGTTGACATAATGAATACACCGATTTGCGATTTTGTCCGCGACTATGCCGAGAAAAAGCCGCTGCGCTTTCATATGCCCGGGCACAAGGGCATTGGCTCCGCGGACATGGAGGAATTGGACATTACCGAGGTCCCCGGAGCCGACGTTCTGTACAGCGCGCGCGGCATCATAGCCGAGAGCGAGGCGAACGCATCTGCGATATTCGGCAGCGCGCGCACGCTCTATTCGGTCGAGGGCTCGTCGCTCTGCATCCGTACCATGCTGTATCTCGCGCGGCTTTGGGCGGAGGAGAACGGACGCGCTCCGCTTGTCCTTGCGGGACGCAACGCGCATAAGACCTTTCTCTCCGCGGTCGCGCTGCTGGACATGGATGTCGAATGGCTTTTTTCGGAGTCCGAGGGTCAGGGCATCGTCTCCTGCCTTGTCACGGCGGAGGGCCTTGAGCGGAGACTGGCGGAGCTGTCGCAAAAGCCTGCGGCGGTTTACATAACTTCCCCGGATTATTTGGGCTGCCGCGCGGATATCGCCTCGCTGGCGGAGGTGTGCCGCAGACATGGCATACTTCTGCTCGTCGACAACGCGCACGGCGCTTATCTAAAATTTATGTCAACCTCTGAGCACCCGCTCGATCTCGGCGCGGATCTGTGCTGTGACAGCGCGCATAAAACGCTTCCCGTACTGACGGGCGGGGCTTATCTGCACCTGTCAAAATCAGCTCCGAACCTGCTTTGCGAGGCTGCCGAGCGTGCGCTCGCCCTGTTTGCGAGCACAAGCCCCTCTTATCTGACCCTGCAGTCGATAGACGCTGCGAACGCCGTGCTGTCCGATAATTATGTAAACAACGTTATGTCTACATATCGCCAGGCGTCGAGCCTTTTTGATTCGCTGCGTGACGCGGGCTGGGAACTTGTCGGGAACGAGCCCTTCAAGCTCACGCTCCGCACCAAGCCGCGCGGCTACACCGGCGTCGAGGTGGCGGAGCTTCTTGGGGGGGAAAACATAGTCTGTGAGTTTGCGGACGATGATCACATTGTTTTTATGTTTACCGCATCCACTCCGGCGCAGGATTTTGAATTGCTTTCAGATGCATTGCTAAAGCTTGCACCGCGCAGGCCGTTGACCTCCGAACCGCCAATATTATGTAAACTTATTCGCCGGCTCTCTCCACGTGAGGCGATGCTCGCGCCCTCCGAGACGCTTCCCATCGACGAGGCGCAGGGGCGCATACTGGCCTCGCCCTGCGTCAGCTGCCCGCCGGCTGTGCCGATACTGGTCTGCGGTGAGCAGATAGACGCTGACGCTGTCCGCGCCTTCTGCTATTACGGGGTGGAGCGCGTCGAAGTCGTCCGCGAGCGGATCGTTGCGGTCGACGAGACAAACGTCTCCGCCGCCGGCGCCGTCCATGCGGCAGCCTGGCGCGCGTCGCACGCCTCCTTCTGCGCGCCGGACTTCGTCGCCGCTCACACAGCGGAGCGCCAGTCCGGTTATTTGCGCGATAAGCTCGCTAAGGGCGCAAAGCTTTACATGCTGCTCTCCGACAAGCCGATCGGCGTCGTCTCCGTCACCGGAGGGCTTATTGAAGACCTTTACATCCTCCCCGAGCGTCAGAACGCCGGTTTCGGCACGAAGCTCCTTCGCCATGCCGTCGGCCGGTGCGACGGTACGCCGACGCTGTGGATACTGGAAAACAACACCGGCGCAGCGCGGCTCTATGCGCGCGAGGGCTTCGTTCCCACCGGGAACCGCAAGGATGGCGGGAAGCTCGCGGAGCTGGAATATAAGTTGACATAATGCATTTCTGGTTGTAAAAAGAGGTCAGGAGCGGTTCATTTTTGGCTCCTGGCCTCTTTTGCTGTACGGCTAGCTCACCGGATAAAGTCCGTCGAGACGCGCGGCTCCTTTTCCGGCAGCCCGTAGCGTTCCTTGCCGAGCGCGATGCTCCTCATCAAAAACGTCATGTTCCTCGCGAGCACGCGCATGGTCTGAAGCCCCTCCTCGTCCTGCTCCGCGTCTCCGGGCATGCTCCCGTGGACGCTGTTCCAGTATTGGCTGGACGCGACGGGCATACCGCAGATGGTGAAATACTTGTTCAGCTCGTCGAAGGTCGCGCTGCAGCCTCCGCGGCGCGCCACGGCGACAGACGCGCCGACCTTCATGGCCTTGCTGAAGCTTGTGGAGTAGAACAGCCTGTCGAGAAAGGCAATGAGCGTCGCGTTCGCCGAGGCGTAGTACACGGGGGAGGCGACGATCATGCCGTCGGCCTCCTCAAGCTTCGGCGCGGCGATATTGACCGCGTCGTCAAAGGCGCATTTGCCCATTTTGGCGCAGGCGTTGCAGGCGATGCAGCCGCGTATCGCGTCGCCGCCGATGCGCAGGGTCTCGACCTCTACGCCCTGGCGCTCAAACTCGCGCTCAAGCTCGGCGAGCGCCGCGGTCGTGTTGCCGTTGGGCCGCGGACTGCCGTTGATCATC
>JAFZQQ010000262.1 GCA_017620315.1 Oscillospiraceae bacterium
GGGTGAAGAGAACCTGATCCAGCATCTCCGACGGCGCAAGATCACGAACCCGTCCGGCAACGGTCGAGGCACAGAATCTGCAGCCCATTCGGCAGCCGACCTGAGAGGAAATACAGACCGTGTTGCCATGCCTGTAGGACATGAGCACCGTTTCGATGCAGTTTCCGTCCCTCAACTCCCAAAGGTACTTTATTGTGCCGTCGAGCTTTGAGACCTGTTTTCGGGCGACCTTTGGCGCTGTGATATAAAAGCTTTGCGTTAGCTTCTCCCTGAGTGGTTTTGAAAGGTTGCTCATCTCACCGAAATCGGTCGCTCCACGGTGCAGCCAGGTAAAGACCTGCCCACCGCGGAACGCGGGCTCGCCAAGAGCCTTCAGCGCATCCGCTATCTCATCGAGGGTCATGCTTTTGATGTCTGTCATGCTTTTCGTCTCAACTTTGCGATATAGAATCCGTCCGTACCGTGCTTTTGCGGCCAGAGTGTGATAAATCCCGGAGTATTTTCAATCGGAAGGCAGAACGGCTCATATGTAAAAAGGTCGTTGTCTTTCAAAAATGCATCGGTCACGGATTGGTTTTCCTCCGGAAGCACAGTGCAGGTCGAATAGACCAGCACGCCGCCGGGCTTCACATAGCGCGCGGCATTTGAGAGTATTGCCGATTGTATTCCGGGCAGCGTGCCGAGCTCGGCGGGATCCTTATACCGGATATCCGGTTTTTTGCGGATAATGCCGATGCCGGAGCAAGGAACGTCACAAAACACGGCGTCAAAAGCGCCGTCCCACTCCTGCCTGTACCTGCGTCCGTCAGATGCGAGCGTTTCGACATTGCTTATGCCAAGTCGCGCCGCACCGTCCCTGATGCGCTTGAGCTTGTTCTCGTGAAGATCGCAGGCTAATATCCTGCCCTTGCCTCTCATTGCGAACGCCGCTGAGAACGCCTTGCCTCCCGGTGCGGAGCATACGTCAAGAACCTTCATGCCCGGCTCGACCGGTGCGACAAGAGATACGAGACGGGCGGCGGCGTCCTGAACCATGAATTCGCCACGATAGAAAGCGCTGAGTGTCGTCAAATCTCCGGTGCCGAAAAGCTCCAGACTGTCTGGCACCCATGGGTGTCTGCGCGCTTCTGTTCCCTCGCCCGCAAGCTCATTGATAAGTGCATCTGCGGTCGTTTTCAACGGGTTCAACTGAACACAGACCGGAGCTATTTCATTGTTTACTGATAAAAACTTCTCAGCTTCGTCGTAGCCGAGCAACTCAACAGCCCGCTTTGTAAGCCAGAGCGGATGGCTGGTCTTTACGCTCAGCAGTTCAAGAGCGTCGCAAGGCAAGGGCGGAAGCGTGGTCTTGTTCTTTGAAAGCTTTCGCAATACCGCGTTGACAAGCCCCGAGGCTGCGGAGCGTTTCGACGCCTTTGCCAATTCAACGGATTCGCTGACAGCGGCATGATCAGGCACCTTGTCCAAAAAGAGTATCTGATACGCGCCGATCCGGAGGATATCCGGCAGCGGCTGCTGAAGATGATCAAGCCGCTGCGTACAGAACGCAGAAAGATAGTAGTCGAGCAGCAAACGGTTTTGCAGTACGCCGTAAACTATTCTGCTTGCAAGCGCGGAGTCGGCTGCGCTCAGGCATTCGCGCCCAAGCTCCGCGGCAAGCGCCGCATCAGCCCACGCACCGCTTTCGCGGCAGGCGCGCAGCGTACGCAGCGCACTGATTCGCGCGCTCATTCGAGTAAAGTGCCGACGGGAGTCCGTCTGCCGTTGAACCAGGCTTCGCCCGAAACACGACTGCCGCCCTCTCGCTGGAGCGTTGTGATGATGATTGATTTTCCGTCGCCGCACGCGACTTCTATTCCACGCTTGTTCGCGCGCATCGATCCGGCAATATCTGAGGTGTCGTTTCCCAAAACAGCGCTCCAAACCTTTGTAAGCTTGCCGTCAGCGGTCGTAGAGGCCACCGGCCATGGGACAAGCGCACGTATCTGGTCAAGTATGGTTTGTGAGGAATTGCTCCAGTCTATCGGAGAGAGCTCGCGTGAAAGCATTGCCGCATAAGTTGCCTCTTCTTCGTTTTGCGGCGTACGCCCAGCGGTTCCATTCCCAATCTCGACGATAGTATCCGAAAGCAGCTCCGCACCGAGCAGAGCGAGCTTTTCAAAAAGTGTAATCGCGTTGTCCTCGGGAAGAATAGGCAGCTTTCGTGCACTGATGACGTCTCCGGCGTCAAGCTTTTTCGCCATGTACATTATGCTTACGCCTGTTTCCTTCTCACCGTTTAGTATGGCTCGGTTGATAGGAGCGGCTCCCCTGTACTTAGGCAGCAGCGAGGCATGAACGTTTATGCTGCCATGCGTCGGGATGCTAAGTATGTCCTCAGGCAGTATCTGACCATACGCGGCGACTACCGTCAACTCCGGAGAGAGTGAACGCAGCAGATCAACCTGTTCTTCACCGCGCATTTTCTCTGGCTGATAGACTTTTAAGCCAACTGTCAAGGCATAATCCTTTACGGGCGGCGGGGTAATTTTTTTTCTGTTTCCCGGCTTATCCGGCTGTGTGAACACCCCAACGATCTCGTGACCGTCCTCCACCAGACGGCGGAGCGATGCGACGGCAAAGTCGGGCGTTCCCATAAAGGCTATCCTCATTCTTCCTCCTCTTCGCGATCGTACAGCTCTGGGTGATCGTCGATATACTGCTGAAGCTCTTCGTCTGAGAGTAGATGATCGCAGTGCTCGACAAAAAGATGACCGTCAAGATGTTCTATCTCGTGGCAGAAGCAGCGCGCTGTGAGATCCTCGTCCTCTATCTCGAAATAATCGCCGTTGCGATCCTGGGCGCGTACACGAACCCTGTAAGGACGAGTGACTATGCCATACCGCCCCGGAATGCTCAGGCAACCCTCTAATCCGGTCTGTTCGCCTTCTGTTTCAATGATTTCGGGATTGATGAGCTCGATGATCTCACCCTCGCTGTCCTCAACAATACAGACCCTGCGCAATATTCCGACCTGAGGCGCGGCAAGTCCCACGCCTCCAGCTTCCTCAAGCGTTTCGGCCATATCGTCGAGAAGAGTGTGCAGCCGTCTGTTGAAATCGGTGATCGGCCTGCAGGGCTTTTCGAGAACGGAGTCTCCCCGCTCCACAATCTTGCGTATTGCCATAGCTGTAATTCCTGCCTTTCCTATCCTAATGCATTGCAATCGACAAAAATGTCGAGTCCGCGATTTTCCTTATGCCGATAAAACGCAAAAAGAAACTCTGAAATAAAACGCCGAAGCTCTGTGGTATTTCTCGCGGAAATAAAGACCCTGTAGCGAAAGCGGTTGTTGACCTTGACCACAGGAGCGCCCGCCGGTCCGAGTATTTCCGGCTGCAGCGCGCTTATGTCTTCTCTGCGGCCGGCCTCGATACGCAGCGCGTCACGCAGCGCAAGACAGGAGCGTACGACTTGCGTTTCCTCCACTCCGCTCACCGTCAGCGTAAACAGATCCGAAAAGGGCGGATAACGCCTCAGCTTGCGCATACGTATTTCGCTTTTGTAGAATCTCTCGTAATCCTGCGCGGCGGCGGCAAGTATGACCTCGTTTTCGGGCGTATAGGTCTGTATCACCGCGCGGCCCTGCTTGCTGCCCCGACCCGCGCGTCCGACTACCTGCGCGAGCAGGTTGAAGGTGCGCTCGGCGGCGCGATAGTTGTCGACGTAAAGAGACATATCGGCGGCAAGCACGCCGACGAGCGTTACATTCTCAAAATCAAGTCCCTTTGCGACCATTTGAGTGCCGAGCATTATCGGGACTTTTTTATCGACAAAACGCTTGAAAAGCTTTTCATGACTGTGAGTTGCACCGACCGTGTCCGCGTCCATGCGAATGATCTCAACTCCGGGAAATGCGTCCTCAAGCTCCTGCTCAACCTTTTGAGTACCTGTCCCTATCGGGCGCATAGGACTTCCGCATTCTGGGCATACATCGAAAGCCGGACGCGAGAAGCCGCAGTAGTGGCACATCAGCCTTCGGTTTGCCGAATGATAAGTCAGCGGTACGCTGCATCGCGGACATTGGGGCGCCTCTCCGCAGCCGCCGCACAAAAGCATCCTTGAATTGCCGCGGCGATTGAGAAACAGAATGCTCTGCTCTCCGCGGTCTAAATTCGCTTCTATCCCGGCTTTCAGCGGAGCGCTCAGAATACCGTCGTTTCCGTTGCGCAGCTCTTCGCGCATATCGGCGATCGTTACGTCAGGCAGCTTCTGAGAATTATATCTGTTGTTGATGTAGAACGCGTTATAACGTCCGGCCTTTGCGTGATATGAAGCTTCGACCGAGGGTGTGGCGGATCCGAGCACCAGATGCGCCCCGTTTGATGCGCAGCGAAACTGCGCAACGTCGCCCGTCTGGTATCTCGGAGGGTTTTCTGAGGTATAAGTCCCCTCCTGCTCTTCGTCCATAATGATAAGCCCGATGTTCTCAAGCGGCGCAAATACCGCCGAACGTGTTCCGAGCACCACGCCGACCTCTCCGCGGCGTATTCGTTTCCACTGGTCGTAGCGCTCGGTAAGTCTAAGCGCGCTGTGCAGCATCGCGACGTCATTTCCAAAGTATGCGGTGAATTTTGCCATCATCTGCGGCGTAAGCGCGATCTCCGGCACAAGCATAAGCGCTCTTTTACCGCGCTTGAGCGTTTCCTGGATAAGCCTGATATAAACCTGCGTTTTGCCCCCTGCGGTAACGCCGCGAAGCAGAGATACTCCTACCTTGCCCTCGCGGACAAGGGCGTCGATCCCGTCAAAAGCAGCCTGCTGCTCGGCGTTCAGTATGATCTCGGAGGCCTTGCCGCAGTCGTATGACGGTACTCGAAGAAGCTCCTGCTCCTCAAGCAGGATGATACCGTCCTTTTCAAGCTTTTTCAGCGTTCTTGCGCTTGCGCCGGTGTAGTAATAGATATCCGGAGCGGCAAGCTGCCCTTCTGCGCAAAGAAGCTCCACGACCGCATAGCGAACGGACGCGGAGGCCTTTTTCTTTTCAACAGCCGCAAGCGCTTCCTCGCGGCTGACCGCGAGCCTTGCAACGCGAAGCGTCTTGTCGGTGACAGACTGAACGGCTGTCTTTTCAACGCTGACAATCGAATTGTCACGAAGACTTTTCAGCGCGGCGCTGCTTTTTTCGCCGCCGATCTTCACAAGCGCAGCAGTCTCAGCCTCGCCGAGAGATATTATCTCGTTCAGCAAGAGCCATTCAACGCTGTCGATTGGGACGCCCGAAAGAGCAGAAGCTGCGTCAACGCCGTCTGCAAGACGCCACAGCTCACGGTACTTGAACCAAACGCCTGAGGGCAAAATCGCTTTTATCGCATCGTAATAGGTGCAGAAGTATCTTGCCTTTATCCATCTTACGAGATGCAAAAGTTCCCCGCTCATCAGCGGCGCATCGTCAAGGACCTCGCGAATCGGCTTATAGTCGCCGTCACCCTCGGAAACGCTCAGAACAAAGCCCTCGCTGCTGCGGTTTCCCCTTCCGAAAGGCGCGGTGACACGCATCCCGGCGCATACGCTGTCAGCAAGCTCCTGCGGCGCAATATAGGTGTACGCCTTATCAGCTGAGTACGGCACACCGCTCAGCGCGACTTGAGCAAGCTTCAACGGTTGATGCTGATATCGAGATTTGTGGTGCTGATCTTGCCCTCGGCGACCTCGTTGATGGCGGAGGTAACGGGCTTTTCAGTCAAATGAACGCCTTCCTCCTCCGCGGCCTCCGCGATCTGTCTTGCACGGCGTGCGACAACATTGACCAGGAGATAACGGTTAGGTACATTTTTGTTGAGAATCGTCATAGCGGGATAGAGCATCATAATTTGTTTCCTTCTTTCAATAATTGTAGGTTTTATTGTTGTTATTCGTTCAGCAATTCAAGCCGCTCGGATGGGCGGCAATGCTCGGCAAGCATTATCGCGCGAACCTCGCGCACAGCCTCCTCGACGGTATCGTTGATGA
>JAFZQQ010000263.1 GCA_017620315.1 Oscillospiraceae bacterium
ATATGAACGTTGCGCTCATCGGCGCGGTGGTGGCCTGTTCGCCGCTGCTGATCTATGAGGCGTATGCGTTCTGCCGTCCGGGAATGAGCCGGAAGGTGCAGCTTTACACGGTGGGCGCGCTTGTGGCGGGCGCGCTTTTCTTTGTCGGAGGCGTTGCCTTTGCCTATTATATCAGCCTTCCGTTTATGCTGCGCTTCCTGATCCAGTTCACGCACGAGGTGAATGTGGCGGCGTCGATCAGCATTGGCGAATATGTGAGCTTTCTGATGACCGTGTTCGTGATATTCGGCGTGGTGTTTGAGCTGCCCGTCGTATCCGTGCTGCTGACGGGGCTTGGCATCATCAAGCCGGAATGGCTTGTAAAGGGACGCAGGGTAACGATCGTGCTGATTTTCGTGCTTGCCGCGATCATCACCCCGCCGGACGTCGTTTCACAGGTCATGGTGGCGCTGCCGATGATGGCGCTGTACGAGCTGAGCATAGTCCTGTGCAGGCTTGTCGGCAAGGCTAAAAACAAAAAGAAAAAGGATACCGTCGAAAAGACGGAGAATGCGGACGGCGCGAAGGAGGCGTGAGCCTGAACTTCCCGCCGCCTTGCGCGGTTTGGAGAAAAAGCGTGAAAAAAAGGATAAGCGCACTGATTTTTGCAATGGTCCTGCTGCTGGCAGGCTGCGCCGCGAAGCCGGAGGAAAGCGCAAGCCGTACGGTTTTCGCGATGGACACGATCATGAACCTCACAGTCTACGCAAGCGATCCGGCCCCGGCGCTGGACGCTGCCGTTCGCGAGATATACAGGCTTGACGCAATGCTCGCGCGCGGAACGGAAGGCAGCGAGGTCTACCGATACAATCACGGAGGGGCGCGGGAGGGCGAGCTCGACGAGCTTTTGACGCTCGCGGAGAATATAAGGGATTCCTCCGGCGGCGCGTTTGACCCGTACCTCGGCGCATTGCTTGACCTCTGGGGCTTCGGCAGCGGAGCGGGAGAGCACCGCGTGCCGAGCGACGAGGAGCTTGCCGATGTGTCAGCCCTTCTGGATCTCGGAGGGATCGCAAAGGGATACGCCGGACAGCGTGTTTTGGAGGTGCTGAAGAAGAACGGCGTCTCACGCGCGGTGGTCGACCTGGGCGGCGACGTTGCGCTTCTCGGAAAGAAGCCCGACGGTTCGGACTGGCACGTCGCGATACGCGATCCGGGCGAGGGGAATTACCTCGGCATCCTCAGCACCTCGGGCAGCAAATACATTGCGACCTCCGGCGTTTACGAGCGCTTTTTTGAGGAAAACGGGATTCGCTATCACCATATCCTCGACCCGCGAACCGGGCGTCCCGCGGAGAGCGGACTGGTTTCCGCGACCGTTATCTGCGAGAGCGGCGTCTGGGCTGACGCGCTTGCGACTGCGGTGTGTGTGCTCGGCGTCGAGGATTCGCTGGCGCTGCGCGATTCGCTTGCGGATACCGTCAAGTTTGATATCATCATTGTGACGGAGGACGGCAGGGCAATATATACCTGCGACGGGCTTGAACCGGATGAAAGCTCGGGCTATGCCTTTGAACGCGCCTCTTGACGCCGACAACCGACGCGAAATACCGCAAAGAGGAGACCGTTTCTTCCCTGATCGGGCGGAAGCGGTTTTCTTTTTTTGATATTTTTTTGAAGAAAAAAGAGGAAAGACGAAGCATTTAGCGTATAAGAGTATTGTCCGCACTTTGAAGGGAGGCGTATACAATGGCGTTCGACAGGCGTTTTTTGGACGAGCTTGCTGCGCGCAACGACATTGTAGACGTCGTTGGAAGCTATGTGAGCTTCAAACAGCAGGGCAACAAGTTCTGGGCCTGCTGCCCCTTCCACAGCGAGAAAACGCCGTCCTTCCTCGTGACGCCCGACAACCAGATGTACTATTGCTTCGGCTGCAAAAAGGGCGGAGGCGTTATCAATTTCATCATGGAGATCGAGAATCTCTCTTATCCCGACGCGGTGCGTTTTCTTGCAAAGAGAGCGAATCTTGAGGTGCCGGAGGACAACAGGGACGACAGCTCCTCGCGCGTGCGCTCGCGTCTGCTTGCGCTCAACCGCGACGCCGCGAGATTCTACTATGAGCGCCTGCACTCATCTGAGGGCGAGGCGGTGGCGGAATATCTGCGCTCGCGCAAAATAACGCAGAAGAACGCAACCAATTTCGGGCTTGGCGCCGCGAGCGGAGAGTGGGACTCCCTGCTTACAGCCATGACGCAGAAGGGCTACAGCCGCGGCGAGCTTGCGGCGTCGGGGCTTATCATAAACAGCAAGAACGGCGGCGCGTACGATAAATTTCGCAACAGACTGATATTCCCGATCGTTGACGTCAGAGGAGATGTTTTGGGCTTTGGCGGGCGTATCATCAGCAAGGACGATCCGGGAGCAAAGTATATGAACACGCCCGAGACCCCGGTATACAGCAAACGAAGGGTGCTGTACGGGCTTAATCTCGCAAAGAAGAGCAAGCGGGAGGGTATTTTGCTTGTCGAGGGCAACATAGACGTCGTGATGCTGCATCAGGCGGGCTTCGACAATGCCTGCGCCTCTATGGGCACGGCGCTGACGCAGGAGCAGCTTCATCTGCTCTCGCGGTACACGAAGGAGCTTATCCTTTGCTACGATAACGACGACGCGGGCAAAGCGGCGACGCAAAAGGCGCTTTCGCTTCTCAACAATACCGATTTCAAAGTCCGCGTGCTGGAGCTTCCGCGCCGTCTTGTCGACGGGCAGTATGTCAAGCAGGACGCCGACGACTTTATAAAGTTCAACGGCGCGGACGCCTTTGAAAATCTGCTCTCGGGCAGCGAGAGCGGCATGGACTTCCGCATGTCGCAGCTCGCCGGTCGATTTGACCTTGCCGACGACCGCGGGCGCGTGGAATTCGCCTCCGCCGCCGCGGAGCTGCTTGCGCAGGTCCCGAACGCGGTGGAGCGCGAGGTTTACGCCGTGCGCGCCGCGGAGACGGCGAAGATCAGCCCGGAGGCTATGAAGCAGGAGATAGCCCGGGCATTTGCGCAGAGAAGAAGAAAGGACAGGCGCGAGCAGGAAAAGCGGGATCTTCGCCCCGCCGCCGCCGCGCAGCCAAAGGAACGCTCGATGCGCTACGACAATATGCGTTCGGCGCTTGCGGAGGAGGGGTTGCTGCGGCTGCTTGCGCTCGACGAATCGCTTTTCGGCGATGAAATGCCGCTCGGCGCGGAGGAGTTTTCCTCCCCGGTGCTTGCGCGTTTCTTTGAGGAGCTATGGCAGCAGCGCGGTTCGCCGGAGGGCATACGCCTGAGCGCTCTCGACGGCGTTTTCACCTCGGAAGAGATGGGACACCTGACGGGCATATTGCAAAAGCCGGAGTCGACCGGACACGAAGCGCGGAAAAAGGCGCTGGCAGACTATTTGCACATTATTCGGGAGGAAGCGGAGCGACGAACGTCCACGGAAGATCCGCTTGACGCCGCAATGAAAAAAATACACAAAAAAAGAGATATGGAGGACGGCAAAAAATGATACACGGCATCGACAAGG
Organism: Oscillospiraceae bacterium; assembly: GCA_017620315.1. Classification (GTDB taxonomy): domain Bacteria; phylum Bacillota; class Clostridia; order Oscillospirales; family Oscillospiraceae; genus Hominicoprocola. Next base: position 3,538 of record JAFZQQ010000263.1, read on the forward strand.
ATTATGACTCTCAGGATCTGGAGGCGCAGGCGGACAGTATACTTGCCGCAGCGGGAGAGGTCGAGGAGATACCGGTGGATATCGACAAAACTCCTCTCAAGAGCAAGAAATCGGAAAACGAGAAGAAAGCTCCGCCGCTGGAGGAGGCGTTCATCGCGTCGCTTCCCGCAGCCGCCGTGCTGGGCGAGCATGAGAAGCTGCGCGACCTGTTTGCAAAGGCCAAACACTCCGGAAAGCTTGACGCCTCTGAGCTTATGGAGACCCTTGACGAGCTCACGCTCTCTCCTGAGCAGGTGGATCAGGTTTACGACTCTCTGGAGCAGATGAACGTCGAGATCGGCAACTCCGATCTGCCCGATATCGATGAAGCTGACGACGAGCCCCCAATGGAGGCTATCGCCCAGATAGAGGAAGAGGAGCTTATCGATCCGAACGAGCTGTCTGACAGCTTTTCCATCGACGATCCCGTGCGCATGTACCTCAAGGAGATCGGCAAGGTCGCGCTGTTGTCTGCCGACGAGGAGATCGCGCTTGCCAGCGAGATGAGCGCGGGCGTCGCCGCAGAGGAGAAGCTCAAGGCCGCGGAGAAGGAGGAAGCGAAGCTCTCTGAGGCCGAGTTGGGCGAGCTCAAGCTTGCCGTGTCGAGGGGAGACGACGCGAAGCAGAAGCTTGCCGAGGCCAACCTTCGTCTCGTCGTTTCGATCGCAAAGCGCTATGTCGGACGCGGTATGCTGTTCCTCGACCTGATTCAGGAGGGCAACCTCGGCCTTATCAAGGCCGTGGAGAAGTTCGATTATACAAAGGGATATAAATTCTCGACCTATGCGACCTGGTGGATCAGACAGGCCATAACCCGCGCTATCGCAGATCAGGCGCGTACGATCCGCATTCCGGTACACATGGTCGAGACGATAAACAAGGTCATCCGCGTTTCGCGCCAGCTTCTTCAGGAGCTTGGCCACGACCCCTCGCCGGAGGAGATATCCGCGGAGATGGGGATGTCTGTGGACAAGGTGCGCGAGATTCTCAAAATCGCGCAGGAGCCTGTG
>JAFZQQ010000264.1 GCA_017620315.1 Oscillospiraceae bacterium
GAGGGCCTCGTCGAGGCGATCGCCGACAGGGATCCCACAAGGGCGCATGCACTGATGGAAAAGCATCTCAACCGCTATAAGATCGACGAGGCGTCCGTCCGCGCGGCGTATCCGCAGTATTTCGCACAGTAAACAGAGAGGGGCATAAAATATGGGCGTTCCGGAAAAACACCAGCGCTGGGTCAGATACGACGATACGCTTCCCGAGGCTGCGGGGGAGGGCGTTACGCGCCGCATCCTTGCCTACAACGACACGCTGATGTGCGTTGAAAACAGCTTTGAGCAGGGAGCGGTCGGCGCACTGCACTCACACCCTCACACACAGATAACCTATGTCGTCTCCGGGCGTTTTTCCTTCACCATAGATGGAGAGACGCGTGTTGTCGCGGCTGGGGACACGCTTTTGAAGGAGGACGGTGTCGTACACGGCTGCACCTGCCTTGAGGCGGGCAGACTGTTGGATATCTTCGCACCCATGCGCGAGGACTTTCTCCGGCATGGCTGACAGATTTGCAATTAGTTTCCTCGAAACAGTTGACTGTTTGCACCGATTATGCTATTTTGATTATTTGGACAAGACTGTTAAAACAGCGGCTTGCCGCTGTTTTATTTATGAAGGTGGTGTCGGGGAATGAAACCGATTACAGGGGCCGCCTCTCGACTGCACGAGAAGGGGATATCCCTGATGATAATAAACTACATTATGGCAGGCTCCTCCCTGCTGGTCGCGCTGTTGCTTATCGTGACCGCACGTCAGCTCTATTACGACTATATGGCGCTCCGCGAGGCGACGGGCAACTACAACGAGCTGGAAAACGGCGCCTTTGAGCTGCAAACGACGTCGGACTATCTTACCGAGCAGGTCAGAAACTTTACGATGACCGGGAAAAGGGAGTACCTTAACAACTATTTCCAGGAGGCGCAGGTCACGCAGCGGCGCGAGAAGGCGCTGGAGCTTCTGCGTGTGAACAACGCCTCACAGGAGGCGTATTCCGCCCTCGAGCAGGCAATGAATGCATCGCTGGAGCTGATGGACACCGAGTATCGCGCAATGCGCCTGACTGTGGAGGCGTACAGCTATGATATATCGGAATTTCCGAAGGAGGTTTCAGACCTGGAGCTTCCGCCGGGACTGACGCGTACGGTGATGATAGATATGGCGCGCAACCTTGTGACAGACAAGGCGTATTACGAAAAAAAAGACGAAATATACAGCAATATGCAGAACTGCCTGATGCATCTGCACAATGAGATGAATATTCGCCGCAATACGGCGGAAAACAATATGAGCCGCCGGCTGACGCGCTTGAACGTTCTTGTCGTGATACAGATCTGCGTCATCGTTCTGCGAATCTTTTTGACCAAGCAGCTTGTGATCGGCCCGCTAAAAATCGGGGTCAGATATATAAGGGAGGGGAAACCGATCCCGAGCCGCGGAGCGTATGAGCTGCGGTTCCTTGCCGATACCTACAACCAAATGTACCGCGAAACAAAGGCGAAGACCGACCAGCTGAGCTTCGAGGTAAACCACGATAAACTGACTGGGGTATACAATAGAAGCGGATATGACTATCTGATCGAAAACCTTGACCTCAGTTCCTGCGCGCTGCTGCTTGTGGATGTGGACAAATTCAAGGAGATCAACGATACCTATGGCCACAGCGCGGGTGACCGCGCGCTGGTAAGAGTGGCAAACGCCTTTATGGAGAGCTTCCGCAGCGAGGACCATATCTGCCGCATAGGCGGCGACGAATTTGCCGTTATAATGGAAAGGACCGGGCCCGGGTTCCGCAGCCAGATAAAGAAAAAAATAGAGACTATCAACAAAAGGCTCGGCAGCGAGGAGCAGCCTCCGATTTCCGTCAGCGTGGGCTGCGCCTTCGGAGCGTCCTACGGCGGTATGATAGATAAAAACGCCGATGCGGCTCTCTACTATGTCAAGGAGCATGGCAGAGCGGACTGCGCGTTCTTTGAATAGGCACTGATACAAAGGGTTTGCGTGCTACTTATACCACTGGTACCCATACATATCAAAACAAGAGAGAACAACTAAAAAACTCCCCCGCTCCAAGCGGGGGAGTTTTACTGTCCTTATGTGAAAGCTTATTGGCCGTGGGAGCGAAGGTAAGCAGCTACGCGAACCGACACATTCTCCTGAACACTGTAGAAATAGAGCAGATAATCATCAATGTGATAACTTCTTGCACCGCAGAGAGAGGAAATACCCTCACAGTCAACAGGTGTATACGAAAGGTTGACATTGCTGCAAATGACCACGCCGCGCCGGATATCAAGCTTCGCGTCCGCAAGGCCGGGTTTCACATCGTCAACTGAGCCGGATGAATGGTTTACAATACGTGAGCCGAGGTTGGAGGCCGTGCTTGCAAGACCTTCGCCGCGCGTCCAGCTGATCGGATTGATCACAAGCATACCGGGGAGCACGCACATGCTGTCCGTGTTGTCCGTGCCCTCTGTATTCCATGAGACGATCACGCCGGTGTCGTCCGCGCCCTTGGCAAACAGCAGCTCCTCATTTTCCTCAAAGTCGTCCACAGTGACGGGACAGCCCACGACATAGGCGGCGATCATGCGCTCATAGTATTCGGGATGCTCCCGCATATAGTCCTTTAATACCAGCTTGCACATCACCGAGCCCTGACCGTGTCCCGCGAGGATGAACGGACGCCCTGCGTTCAGATTTTCAAAGTAGTAGTCCAAAGCGGCGTAAATGTCGTCGCGCGGCTCGCATTTCAGATAGTCCTCAAGCTCCCCGGCGGAAACGGAAGCGATGGAGGAGAGACTGCTTTGACGGTAGAAGGGGACGAACACATTTGTCGCCTCGGAGAATATGCCGCAGGTCAGCTCAAGGTTTTCAAGCACGTCCGTGCGGTAGGCTTCCTCCGGGATCGACGCAAAACGCGGCGCGTCGTCGCCTCCGCCGAAGTAGACCGTGGGATAGAGGTAGATCGTGTCGGCAGCCTTGTCCGCGGTTTCGGGCAGAAGAGCCCAGAAGGCTTCGCATGCGTAGTCGGGAGCGCCGTCCGCAATCTCGGCGGACGTCTCTGTTTCCGCCGTTTCGGTCGAAGGAAGCGCTTCCGTCTCGCCGGCCGTTGTTTCGTCCTCATCGTCAAGCCCGGGAATCAAAAACACCTGGCCGGGATAGATCAGATTCGGGTCGCGGATATGATCGCGGTTAGCCTCGTATATCTCCACCCAGCGGAAGCCGCTGCCGAGATGCCTCTGCGCGATACGCCACAGGCAGTCGCCCCTGACGACCGTGTAATCCGCCGCTGCGGCAGGCAGGGTCAAAACCGCGCCGAAAACCAGCGCGCAGATGCACAGCATAAGCTTTGCACAGCGTTTCATGTGCCGCCCTCCTACTTTACATAATATCATAGTATAGTATATAATACATGAAAACCAAGGCTTGTCAAGTAGTTCGGGTATATTTTGCGCTTGATTATTGGATGTCGTTCTGCTATAATGGTTTAAGACTTGAGAAAGGCGCGCCTCGCGGCGCGGCGGTGAGGAAATGATAAACAGGTGATCTTCTTCAGTTTGTGCGAGAAATAGAAACGCGCCCCTGCCGAAGCAGTGCTTCGAAGAGGGGGAGCGTCTGCGCGCGCTGAAGTGGGATCGCCTGTCATGTCAAAGCTTCACGCGCCCGGCCTTGCTTTTGATATGACGGAGCCCCTCCGCGCGCTGCGGAGGGGCTCCCCTTATACGGGCGGGAAAGCGAGGGACTTATGCTTCAAATCAGAAATCTGACGATAACACACAGGCGCGACCTCAGGACGATCGTCGAGGGCTTTGACTTTGCTCTCGAGCGCGGCGACAGGGCAGTGATC
>JAFZQQ010000265.1 GCA_017620315.1 Oscillospiraceae bacterium
TCTCTGAAATAATCATTGGAGTACGGGCAGTCCCACATCTCCGGAAGGGAGATGACCTGCGCACCGTTTTCCGCGGCTTCCCGCACGTGCTTTTCTGCGTTTTGCTTTGCTACTTCCTTATCTACAGATCCCGCGATCTGACAAAGTCCCAGTTTGAATTCCATAATCGGCCTCCTTGTGTTCTTATCTGGTCATATTATACAGCATAACGGCGGACGAAAACAAATTTATTTCGGCACCGAAATATCTTGACAAATAAGGGGTAGGGGAGTATATTATGTTCGGTACCGAACTAATTGGTTTAATGGGAAGCGGATGAGGAAAATCCGCAACAGAAGAAAGGGGTTTTAGATACAATGAAAACAGTAGACGAAAGATTATTTGAACAGCTCATGAGAGCACCGCACGCTATCAGAAAGGCAATGATCGAGGCGGAATTCGGCCCGATGCCGGAAGGCCCGCACGGTCCGGGACCTCATCCGGGACCACACTTCCACGGCCCACATGGCCCGCATCACGGACCACACCATGGTCCGCATCCTGCTTTTGCGCGGGAGAGAATGCTGGACGTGATCGGAAACTATGAGGGCGGCGTCAGACAGAAGACGCTGACGGAAGAGCTCAGAATCAATCCTTCCTCAGTATCCGAACTCGTTTCCAAGCTGGAGAGCGATGGCTACGTGAAGCGCACCGTTGATCCGAGCGACAAGAGAGCGACGCTGATCACTCTCACGTAGCTGGGCGAAGCGAGAGCCGCCGAGCTGGCCGACGAAAGAGCCGAAAAAATGGGGAAAGCTTTTGCGAAGCTCACCGCTGAGGAGAAAGAACAGCTCCTCGCTCTGCTCGAGAAGCTGACCGCACGCGAATAGCGGCAACCACTGCAAAAGCAACAAGCAACAGCAAGCAAAGAACGGCTGTCATCACACAGCCGTTTTTTATTGCTTTTGGATATGGTATCATAGCAGTATAAAGGACAGGGACAAAGTTATGAAAAAACTACTATTAATACTATTAACGATATGCACAGTCGCTCTGCTGGCCGCGTGCGGCGGATCCGGCAGTCAGGACGAGGACCAGGCAGCCAATCAGGCGCAGGCACAGCAGTCAGAGCAGACAGAAGAGGAGACGCAGATGGATACGAAAAACGCAACGCTCCTTTACTTGGGGCACGGCAGCATCAGAATCACAACGGCTGAAGATAAGGTGATTTACATCGACCCGTTTGCCGGCGACGACGACTGGTACGGACCGGCGGCGGATTTGATCCTTTCCACCCACGACCACTACGACCATGTCGTTTTCGACAAAATCGGAAACCGGAATGACGACTGTCAGGTCATTACCAGGAAAGAAGCGCTGGCAGGCGGCGAACATCAGACATTCGATTTCGGCTACGCCAAAGTCGAAGCCGTCGAGGCAGGCTATAACAAGAACCACAACGTGAAGGAGTGCGTCGGCTACATCATTACGCTGACAGGCGGCGTCACGGTTTATCTGAGCGGCGACACTTCCACGACGGAGCAGATGCCGAGCCTGGCGGAGCGGAATCTCGATTACGCCTTCTTCTGCTGCGACGGCATCTACAACATGGACACGGCGGAAGCCTCCTCGTGCGCGGCCCTCGTCAAGGCGAAGCACAGCATTCCGTATCACATGACCGACGCCAACAGCGGGGTATACTTCGACCGCTCGGTGGCGGAGCAGTTTGAAGCGGACGGCCGCATCATCCTGGAGCAGGGCGAGGAGCTTGAGTTGCAATGAACGGGAACGATATTAGCAGAAATCAATGGATGCTGAAGGGACCGCTAGCATCGAAGGGATATGACTGGTGGTGGCATTCATTCACCGCGGAAAAAGAAGGGACCGGCGAGAATGGGGAGACCCCGGAGCGGAAACCATTCTACGTGGAATTTTTCACTTGCAATCCGGCTCATGCCGCGGACGAGCCGGTCATCGTCTGGAACGATAAGCAAAAGCAGGACGCGGGGATCCTCCCATCCTATCTGATGGTCAACGTCGGATTCTGGGGTGAGAATCACGGCCAGCTGCACCGGTTCTTTTCGCTGAAAGATGTGGAGATTGCGGACGGCGCGCCATATCAGATCAAGGCAGCGGATTGCTTTTGCTCGGAGCGGTACACGGAAGGCAGTATTTCTATTTCGGCTGCGGACGTTGAGGCGCATCCCGAGTGGATGTGCGACGCGGGCGAGGTCAGCTGGAAACTGAAGATCTACAAGGACATTGCCTTCAACGTCGGATACGGCGCCAGCCAGCCTTTGCGCAAAATCAACGCCTTCGAGATGTTCTGGCACGCGGAGGGCATGAAGTCCCTGTACGAAGGGGAGGTCATCCTCAACGGCGAGAAGTACGTCGTCCGCCCGGAGAATTGCAACGGCTACGCGGACAAAAACTGGGGCGGTGATTTCACGAGCCCGTGGGTCTGGCTCTCGTCGAACAACCTCAGGAGCGCCATCACGGGAGAGAAGCTGAACAACAGCGTCTTTGACATCGGCGGCGGCAGACCGAAGGTCGGACCGGTGGCCCTGAACCGCAAACTTCTGGGCGGCATCTACTACGAAGGCAAATTCTATGAA
>JAFZQQ010000266.1 GCA_017620315.1 Oscillospiraceae bacterium
CGTTTTCCTCCGTTGAGATACATGAACAGATCGCATTTGATCATGCCGTTGTAGAGCTTTCTCTTTTTGTCCGCGCTGCGTCCGAAGCAGCGCTCGAATTCGGTGTGGGAGGAGAGCAGGAACAGCTCCCAGTTTTGCGTTTTGCTCCAGGCCTCGCCAAAGCCGCGATAGAGCCGCTCGGCCTCCTGCTTTTCCATGATGCGCTCGCCGTACGGGGGATTGGTGACGATGACGCCGCGTTCCGTCACGCGATCAAAGGCCGTCGCGTCCGCGATCTCAAAGCGCACGACGTCGTCCACCCCGGCGCGCCGGGCGTTTTCCTCTGCCAGCGCGAGCGCCTTCGGGTCGATATCCGTGCCGAAGATGCGGTAGTTCCCGTGAAATTCCTTCGCGCGCGCTTCCTCGCGCGCCGCGTCGAAGACCGCCCTGCCGATGACCGGCCATTCCATCGCGCGAAAGTTGCGATGGAGCCCCGGCGCGCGGTTTTTGGCGATCAGCGCCGCCTCGATCGGGATGGTGCCGCTGCCGCAGAAGGGGTCGCAGAAATCGTCCCGCCCGCGATAGCGCGAGAGCGTCACCAGCGCCGCGGCCATGGTCTCCTTGAGCGGGGCGGCGTTGTGCGCCGGGCGGTAGCCGCGCTTGTGCAGGCCGTCGCCGGAGCTGTCGAGGCTCAGTGTGACCTGATCCTTCATGATCGAAAACTGCACCTGATAGCAGCCGGCGCTCTCCGGGAACCAGTCCAGCCCGTAGACCGCCTTCAGGCGTTCGACGATGGCCTTTTTGATGATCTTCTGGCAGTCCGAAACCGAAAACAGCTTGGAGTTGAGGCTGTAGCCCTTGACGGGAAAGGCGCCGTCGCGCGGGATGATGCTCTCCCAGGGCAGAGCGCGGGCACCCTCAAACAGCGCGTCAAAGCTCTCGGCGCGAAAGCTGCCGAGATCGACAAGCACGCGCTCGCCGATGCGCAGATTGATGTTGGCGCGCGCGATGGCGGCGGCGTCGCCCTTGAAGTGGACGCGCCCGTTTTCCGCGGCAACATCTGCCATGTTGAGCCGCCGCAGTTCGTCGGCGATCGGCCCCTCCAGCCCCAGCAGACAGGGTACGGACAGTGAAAAGTTCATGTCGCTTCTCCTCAAAAACAGTTGCCCTTATCATACATCAAAGACGAAAAGATGTAAAGAACAGACAATTGACGGCGGCGGAAAAAAACCGTATAATAGGACGAAATGAGAAACACGGGGAGGAAACGCGATGAAAAGGATCGCTATCGTCACCGGTGGCAGCGGCGGCATCGGCCGCTGTACCGCGCAGCAATTACAGAAGGCCGGCTGCACGGTGTACGAGCTGTCGCGCCGCGATGTGCCCGCCGAGGGGATCGTCCATTTGACGGCGGATATCACGAAAGAGGAGCAGGTGCTTGCCGCCGTGGAGGAGGTCATCCGCCGTGAGGGGCAGATCGACATTTTGGTCAACAACGCCGGCTTTGGCATCTCCGGCGCTGCGGAGAGTACGCGCTCGCAGGATTCCCACGCCCAGCTGGAGCTGAATCTCTTCGGCATGGACAATGTTACGCGAGCTGTGCTGCCGTATATGCGAAAAGCGCGCAGCGGACGCATTGTCTGCATGAGCTCGATCGCGGGTATTCTGCCGATCCCGTTTCAGCTCTGGTACTCGGTCTCCAAGTCCGCGGTGCTGTCTTACGTGCTGGCGCTGCAAAACGAGATCCGCCCTTATGGCATCAGCGTTTGCGCGATCATGCCGGGCGACATCGCCACGGGCTTTACCGACGCGCGCGTGAAATCCGAAGCGCTGGACGGCGAGTATGCCGGGCGCATTGCCCGCAGCGTCGCGGTGATGGAGCATGACGAGCGCACGGGCATGAAGCCCGAGGACGCGGGACGCTTTGTGGCGAAGATCGCGCTGCGCAAAAAGAGCCGCCCGGTGATCGCGATGGGCTTTGCCTACAAGGCTGCGGCCCTCGCGGCCAAGCTCTTCCCGCGCCGCTTTTCCAACTGGCTGATCGGCCTGATTTACGCAAAGTAAGATGCGAAAAAGCATCAGTCTGCCCGAGGGGACGCTGGATTACGAGCTGCAGCGCAAGCGCGTCAAGCGCCTGAGCCTGCGCGTGGACGCGGCGGGGCGAGTGCTTGTCAGCGCGCCGCGGCTGCTGCCTCTGCCGCTGATCGAGCGGTTCATTTGCAGGCGAAAGGACTGGATAGAAATTCGGCGCACCCGGGCGCTGTGCGCGCAGGCGGCGGAGCGCGCCGCGTTGCGCGAGGGAGGACGGCTTGCCCTCTGGGACGAGACGCTGACGCTTTGCTTGCAAGCGGGGACGCGCAGACGCGTCGAGCGTCGGGAAAACGAACTCTGGATCAGCTTGCCCGATCCGACGGACGAAGAGCAGACGCGCCGTGCCATTGAGCAATGGCGAAAAGCTGAATGCGAGAAGCGCCTCACCGTCATTTGCCGCGAGCTGTATCCGCACTTTGCCGCAAGCGGCGTCGCCTTTCCCAGGCTCAGTTTTCGCCGTATGAAAAGCCGCTGGGGCAGCTGCCGGGTGC
>JAFZQQ010000267.1 GCA_017620315.1 Oscillospiraceae bacterium
AGGGAAAAGGTGGAAAGGTGCGGTAAGAGCGCACCCGACGGCGTGGAAGCGACCGTCGCTGTAAACTCTATCCGGAGCAACACCGGTATGGGAGCGCAGGGGTTACTAGCCGGACCCCAAAAGGCCTGCCCGGCCGCTCCCGGGGTGGCTGGATCGCGGCGGCAACGCCGCGGCTAGATAGATGACTGCCAGATACAGAACCCGGCTTACAGTTTTGCTCGTAATGTATATGAAAACCGCGGCGCAATCGCGCCGCGGTTTTCTTTCAGCCGTTGTTATTCCTGATCCCAGTTATGCCAGACGTTCTGCACGTCCTCGTTCTCCTCAAGGAAGTCGATGAGCTTTTCCATGTTCTTGACGTCCTCTTCGGTCTTGAGCGTGACATAGTTCTGCGGAACCATAGATATCTCGGCGCTTACAAAAACATAGCCCTTGTCTTCGAGCGCCTTGACGACATCAGGAAAGGCGTCGGGATCGGTGGTGATCTCGAAAACCGGACCGTCCGCCTCGAAATCGTCCGCACCAGCCTCCAGCGCGTCCTCCATGACCTTGTCCTCTTCATAGTCGCCGTCCTCGTTGTCGATAACGATGACGCCCTTGCGGTCGAAGGACCAGCTCACGCAGCCCTGTGCGCCGAGATTGCCGCCAAATTTGTCGAAATAGTGGCGGACCTCGGGAGCGGTACGCTGACGGTTGTCAGTCAAAGCCTCGACTATGACCGCAACGCCGCAGGGACCGTAGCCCTCGTAAGTAACAGACTCATAGTTGTCGGTATTGCCGGAGCCGAGCGCCTTGTCTATCGTACGCTTGATGTTGTCGTTCGGCATATTCGCGGCCTTTGCCTTCGCGATGACGGTCGCAAGACGGCTGTTGTTCGCAGGGTCGCCGCTGCCGCCCTGTTTGACCGCAACGATGATCTCCTTCGCGATCTTCGTAAACGCCGCGCTGCGCTTTGCGTCTGCCGCGCCTTTTGTCTTTTGGATATTATGCCATTTGGAATGTCCGGACATGTGTATCTCTCCTCTTTCGTTCTTAGTTACAAAAAAGCGGATATAGTGTAGCACATTATGTCCGCAAAAACAAGCTTTTTATATCAGATATTTTATCGGATCGCTGTGCTTTTCCGAAAGGAGCACCTCAATCGTCGGGAACCGCTCGCGCAGAAACGCCGCAAGCGCCTTGCAGACAGGGTTTTCGGTCTCAAAATGCCCTGCGTCGATAAGGTTGACGCCCAAATCAACGGCATCTCTGAACTGATTGTATTTAACGTCTGCGGTCACAAAGGTGTCGCAGTTTGCGTCCGAAACGTCAACGAGCTCGCTGCCGCAGGCTCCCCCGCCAACCGCAACACGCCTGACCGGTCTGCCCGCGTCCACAAGTCTGATCCCGGGACATGAAAGGGTCTCCTTCACAAGCTGGGCAAAGGTCATTATATCCGTCTCTTCAACGCTCCCGGCACGCAATAGTCCGCAGATCCTGTTCTGTGAGTCTCTTTTTTCCATCCCAATGACGTGGATATCTTTTAGGCCAAGCTTATTTGCAAGTATATCGTTCACTCCGCCAAAGGCGCAGTCAAGATTCGTGTGCGCGTTTATCGCCGATATGCCGTGACTTGCGAGGAACATGATACAGCGCCCGACGCTGTCACGGTCGGTAACAGAGTGCGGCGGAACAAAAATCAACGGATGGTGCGTCACGATCAGCTGCGCGCCGCGCTCGGCAGCCTCGAGGCAAACATTTTCAAATGGATCGAGCGCTACAAGCAGGCGTGTGACCTCCTGCTCCGCACTGCCGCAGAGCAGTCCGACGTTGTCCCAGTCCTCCGCAAGTTCCTTCGGTGCCCATTCAAAAATGGCTTTTTCTATTTCACTTACGATCGGCATTTTCCCACTCCCTGAGTTTTATTCGCAGCTCTGCCGCGTTTGATTCCAGTGCCTCCGCAACCGGGAGATTGGCGTTTTTCCCCCTGCGGATACCGGCGGCTGCGTCCTCAAGCTTTCGTATGCGCGAGGAAACATATTCTCCGTAAAGCGGGTCGTTTTCAAGTCCCACTCCGCACCAAGCCTCGGCGCCGCTGAGTTTTTGCCCTGTGCCCGAGATCGCTTCAATAACGGTATAGATAACGCCTTTGTCAAGGACAAGGCGTTCGGATATGATACGGAAACCGTTTTCGGTAATGTGCCGCCTGAGAAGCTCGACTTTCGTCATCGGCTGGAGCAGCAGTACCGTATCTCCGCCTCGCAGCCAGAAAACCGCGTCAAGGATTGCCGCGATGGTTTCTCCGCCCATCCCCGCTATAACAATTGTGTCCGCCTCGTTCGGAGCATAGCCCTCAAGTCCCGCGCAGAGGCGCAGCTCCAGCTGCTCATCATCGACGCCGTAGAGCTCCGCCGTTCGTCTTGCGTGCTCAAGCGGAGCGGCGTTTATGTCCGAGGCGATTGCATGGCTTATTCGTTTGTTTTGAATAAGCCAAACCGGAAGATAGCCATGGTCGGTGCCGACGTCCGCCAGGCGCGTTCCCTGCGGCACGCAGTCGGCTATGCGCTGCAATCTCGGCTGAAGACGTAGTTCCCTATCTGACATAGCTGTAACCTCAAAACAAAGCGCATACGTCGGCCGTATGCGCTTTGCCCACATATTTCCGTATTACTGTGCAGACTCGTCGAATTCCTTGTTTGCTTCCTCGTTCACGATAGCGATCAGCTTGTCCATATCCTCGCCTGCAAGGCCATGAACCATGCACGCCTCCTCAACGGTCTCGCCTCTGCTTGAGGGGCAGCCGAGGCAATGCATGCCGATTGAAAGGAAAATAGGTGCAGTCTGAGGGGCAATGTCAAGGATGTCGCCGATAACGGTATCCTTAGTAATCTGAATCATAATAAAACCTCCGATAATAATTGACTATGTTACGCTCACTAAACGCGCAAACGCCGCTTATCAAGCAAACGCTCATGTAAGCGATACTATTTTAACCCACACTCTCCGCTTTTGCAAGAGAAAAAAAATGCCTGCCGCAGACGGCAGGCATTTTTTTAACCTTATTGCTTACTGCTGCTCAGAACGCATCTTAGCGAAGCAATCACTGCAATAGACCGGACGATCGGTCTTCGGCTCGAACGGAACGCGAGCCTCGCCACCGCAGTTTGCGCAAACAGCGGTGAAATACTCACGCGGGCCGCGGGCAGCGTTCTTGCGAGCGTCACGGCAGGCCTTGCAGCGCTGGGGCTCATTCTGGAAGCCGCGCTGAGCATAAAACTCCTGCTCACCGGCGGTGAAAACGAACTCGTTGCCGCACTCCTTGCAGACTAAGGTCTTGTCTTCGTACATGTTCTTTCCCTCTCTTTGAAAATGAAAAAAATCTAACAAACAACTCTGCGTTGTTCATTATGAGGTTGATGGCAGCGTGTGCATTAGCAAATCACGCCGCTACGGCGCCGGAACGTCTCAGTTACTGTCAGCGTCGCCTGAATGAAGCTGCCGCGCGGTCTTGCGCCTGACGCGCTGCACGGCGTTGTCCACCGACTTGAGCGATTTGCCCGTGATCGCTGCAATCTCGCGGCAGGTAAGCCCGTCAAGATAATACCCTAATATCTTTGCCTCAAACTCGGACAACTGCTTCGCGGTGCTCTCAAGTACGCTTTCCACATAATCCCTGTCGGCTATAAGAAGCTCGGGATCCGTGTGGGATTCGTCAAAGACGCCGGAGGTGAAGGAATTGCTGTCAAAGAAAGGGTGATTCAAGGAAACCGATTGATTCAGCGGCATGTGCTTGTCGCAGGCAGCCGCACGCAATGCGGAATAAAGTCTGTTGCGTATGCACACCTCTGCAAAGGTCCGGAAGGATGCGGCCTTGCCTGTACGATACTCGCGTATCGCATGGATAAGCCCAAACATTCCCTCCTGGATAAGATCCTCCCCATCGCCGCCCGCAAGGAAAAGCGGACGGGCACAGGCGCGCACAACTGAATAATACCGTGTAACAAGTGCGTCTTCGGCATCATGATTCCCGCTTAAAGCCTTTTCGCAAAGCTCGTCATCGGTGCATCCGCCTAAATCAACGCTTTTTTTGCTATACATTTCAGCCATAGATTATTATACCCGTTATTTTTATTGTTTGTCAAGCATAATATTACTCATTTTCAACTTTTTTGTATGATTGCATCATCCTATGCTCAAAAGGTCAGCTGATCCGGCTCGTCAGTCAATCCGCTCGGAACGGAAAGGCCCAAATGCTCGTATGCTTTTCGGGTCACACAGCGGCCGCGAGGAGTGCGCGTAAGGAAGCCGAGCTGCATCAGATAAGGCTCATAAACGTCCTCAAGCGTTACCGACTCCTCACCTATCGTTGCAGCAAGCGTTTCAAGCCCGACAGGGCCTCCGCTGTAGTTTTCTATTATAGCCCCGAGCATACGCCTGTCGATCGGGTCAAGGCCGAGCATGTCGATTTCAAGAGCCCTGAGTGCCTCATCCGCTACGCCGCGGGTTATAACTCCGTTTGCCCTTACCTCCGCAAAATTCCGAACGCGCCGGAGCATACGGTTGGCTATCCTCGGCGTTCCCCTCGAACGCCGTGCGATCTCCATGGCTCCGTCATGCTCTATCTCAACGCCGAGTATCCCGGCCGAGCGCGTGACTATACTGCAAAGCTCGGCGGGAGTGTACAGCTCAAGCCGGAGCGTGACGCCGAAGCGGTCACGCAAGGGAGCGGAAAGCTGACCTGCGCGCGTGGTAGCACCGATCAGCGTAAAGTGCGAAAGATCAAGGCGTATGGAGTTCGCGCTAGGCCCCTTGCCGATGATGATGTCTATGGCGTAATCCTCCATAGCGGGATAGAGTATCTCCTCTACCGCACGGTTGAGCCTGTGTATCTCGTCGACAAACAGGATATCGTTCTCGCTAAGATTCGTCAGCAACGCGGCAAGATCGCCCGGTTTTTCAATGGCGGGACCGGAGGTAATGCGAATATTTACGCCCATCTCCTGAGCGATAATGCCGGCAAGTGTTGTCTTTCCGAGTCCCGGGGGACCGTGCAGAAGAACATGGTCGAGAGATTCGCCGCGCTTTTTTGCGGCCTCGATAAATATTTCAAGATTGCCCTTCGCCTTTTCCTGCCCGACATACTCCCTGAGCGTTTTCGGACGAAGCGAGCCCTCCTGCGTATCCTCCTGCAAAAAGGTCTTGGCGATTATGGGCTCTTCAGATATATCTGAACCAAAATCAATGCTCATTCGTGCAACTCCTCTTTATCGAAGCATCAGAAAAGCCAAAAAGGTAAATGTCAGAGAAATCGCCGCCCAGATAAGGCAGTCTCGGCGGGAGTGTGAAAGCGTTTTTCGTTCCTCTGTGTTCAATGCTTCCCCGTAATGCTTTCTACTTGACAGATCGCCCCATTGCCTGCCTTTTGCCCAGGCAACAGCCAACGTGACAAGCGCGATCCCAAGGAAAGCCGCGAACAGGATCAGCATCGTCGTCTCGTTTCCTGTTTCCCGGTACATTATTTGACCATTCGGCGAAGAGCCTGGCGAACTATCTCCTCAAGCGGGAGCGCGTCGACGTCCAGACCCTTCATCGCGGCGGCAACGTCGCTCTGAGAATAACCCAGCACCGCAAGCGCCTGTGCGGCTTCGACTGCCTTTCCGCCTCCCGACGCAGCTGCTGCGGCGGGCACAAAGCCACCGCTCTGCTGCTCCTTTGCCAGCTTGTCCTTAAGCTCAAGGATTATTCTTTGCGCTATCTTCTTACCTATACCCGGCGCAATCGTCAGC
>JAFZQQ010000268.1 GCA_017620315.1 Oscillospiraceae bacterium
GCCGCCGCCGTTGCCGACCGCGCCGTTGCCGCGGATCGTGCCGCCCTCCATCGTGAAGGCCGCGCCTTTGCAGAGGCAGACGCCGCCGCCCAAGGAGCCCGCCGAGTTGCCGCTGATCACGGCGCAGCCGCTCATGCGGAGCTCGCCGCCGTCGACGTACACGCCGCCGCCGCTGTTCGCCGTGCAGCCGGTGATCGTGCCGCCGGTCACGGTGAGTACGCCGCCCATGCAGACGTACACGCCGCCGCCGGCGCTGCTGTTGCCGCCGGTGATCGTGCCGGTTTTATCCTCGCTGCCGTCCGTGAGCGTCAGGCTGCCCTCGACCTTGATGACGCCGCCGTCCTTCACAGTCTTCTCCGCCCCGCTCAGCGCGCGGTCGATGGTATGGCCGTTCAGATCGAGCGTGACGCTCTTGTCGGCGGGGATGACAAGGATCCGGTCTGCCTCGATCGCGGTGAAGTTCTGATCCAGCGTGACCTCGCCGCCCGCGTCGAGCAGCGATTGCAGCGCCATCCACAGCGTCGATATTTTCAGCTCGCTGCCGCCGCGCTCCACGCTGGCGCCCTCGGCGTCGGAGAAGAAATACCCGGCGTCCGTATCCGTAAGCTCATAGGTGACGGTCTCTCCTTCGTTATTCTCGTCAGACGCGCGCGCGAACGTTCCGAGGAAGCCTGTCTTCACGCCGACGGAGCGGTCTCCGCCCGTCAGAGCGCCGGTGACGACGATGACAGTTTCACTGTCGGGTAAGTAAAGGTCGTCGTCGGCGCCGCCGGTGTAAAGCCCGTTTTCATACGTCGTCGTGCCCTCGGCATACTTGACGTTGCCGGTTATTTTGGGGCTGCCGGAGACAAAGAGCCTGCCGCCCAAGTGGACATGCACGCCGCCGCCGGCGTTCGCGCTGTTGCCGGTGATCCTGCCGCCCGAGAGTGTGAAGCTGCCGCCGGCGTTCGCGCCGTTGCCGTTGACGTACACGCCGCCGCCGGTCTTCGCGCTGTTGCCGTTTATGCTGCCGCCGGATAGCGTGAACGAGCCGTTCCTGTCGACGTACACGCTGCCGTAGACCGCGCTGTTGCCGGTGATGCTGCCGCCGGTCATCATAAACGAGCCGTTCTCACCGACGAACACGCCGCCTCCATGGGAGGCCGCGTTGCCGATGACGCTGCCGCCGGAGAGCGTGAACGAGCCGTTCCCGCAGACGCACACGCCGCCGCCGTCGAAGTCGCCGTTGCTGCCGCCGGTTATTTTGCCCTTGCCGTCCGTTTTGTCAGCGTTTTTCGCGCTGCTGTCGGTGATCTCCAGGCTGCCCGACACCCTGACGACACAGCCGGCCTCCTCGGATCTTCTGCCCGTAAGGCCGCGGTCGACGGCATGTCCGTTCAAGTCGAGCGTGACGCTGCAGCCTGCCCCTACGGTCAGCGGGTCGCTGAGCAGTACATCGTACAGCAAAGTGACCATGCCGGGCGCCTCCGCGCTGCCGGCGCCGGCCGCGGCGTCTACCGCGCTTTGAAGCGTGGGGTAGTAGTGGGGCGTCCCGCCCTCGGTCACGCTCGCGACGGCGGGCGTCAGCGTCTTTTCGCCGGCATCGGCGACGTCGGTCATATACCCGTATTCGTCAACCGCGATGACGCTGTATCCATCGCCGTCGGAAATCAAATACGGGCCGGGCGCGAATACTTTTCCGGAGTAGCTGCCCGCGGTGAGCGTGCCGCCGCAGAGTTCAACGTCTCCCATGCTTCCGGTCACGCTCAATGTGCCGCCATTCAATGTGAAGCAGTTATTTTCGAGGTTGATGCTGCCTCCGACGGTCATCATCCCGCCATGCATCGTCATACCGTAATAAGAGGGAGAGCCGTTGAAGATGTTTCCTGTCACGTTCAGCGTGCCGATGCCGTCGAACGTCAGGGGCGAGCCGTTGAGCTCGATGCTGTCCGCCTTCAGGACGGTCATGACGCTGGGAATGGTCAGTATGACGGCGTTGCCGCTGCCAAATACCGTGACGCTGCCATAATTCGTGTTATCGGTGATGGTGACGTCCTCGCCCTCGTTCCACATCGCGCTTGCCGCCGCTCCGGCCGGGAGAACCGCCGCGGGGCTCAGCGCGGCGAGCATGACGAGCGTGAGCAGGAGCGACCTTGCCCGCAGTCTGCGTTGATTCAGGTTCATGGGTTCCACCTCTCATTTTATCGTGTATAAACTTATAAACTTCAATAGATATATATTATAGTAGTTGATGCTGCCGGTGTCAATCACCAACCTTGCCCGCAAAAGCGGCGCAGCCGCTCCTTCCGGCGCATGGACGCCCGCGCCGGCAAAGCGTCCCGCGGCGCGGCAAAACGTTTTTTCTTGATTGTCGCGTTCCCTTGTGATAAAGTACGGATAATAGGACACAAGCTGTTGTAATATCCGGTCAGGCGGCACGGAGAAGGGGCCGTCTCACGCCGGAGAGGAGGAGGAAAGGATCATGGCGCGATCATCCAATCAGAAGCTCAAGCTGCTCTATGTCATGCAGTTTCTCACGCAGAACACCGACGCCGAGCATCCCGCGCCCGCTGGGAGGATCATCGACTATCTTGAGTCGCAGGGCATTCAGGCGGAGCGCAAAAGCATATACGACGACATCGAGGCGCTTCGTCTTTTCGGGCTGGACGTCGAGCAGAACATCTCAAAGCGCGACGGCGGCTATTATGTGGCCTCGCGCAACTTTGAGCTTCCGGAGCTCAAGCTGCTGGTGGACAGCGTGCAGTCGTCCAAGTTCATCACGCACCAGAAGACCACAACGCTTATCAAAAAGATCGAAAAGCTTTCAAGCGTCTATGAGGCGCAGCTTCTTCAGCGTCAGGTCTATGTCGCGAACCGGATCAAGACGATGAACGAGTCCATCTACTACAATGTCGACGCGATACACACCGGCATTTCCCGGAACAGGCGGATACGCTTCAAATACTTCGAGTACACGGTCACGAAGGAGCGGAAGTACCGCAGGGACGGCGCGTATTACGTCATCAGCCCCTTCTCTCTCACCTGGGACAACGAAAACTACTACATGATCGGCTTCGATTCCGAGGCGGGCATGATCAAGCATTTCCGCGTCGACAAAATGACGCACATCTCAACGACCGAGCAGCCGCGCGACGGTATGGACGTCTATAAGGGCATGGACATGGCGGTATACGTCCGCAAGGTCTTCGGGATGTTTTCCGGCAGCGAGGAGACCGTGCGGCTCAGGTTTGCCGAGCACCTCGTCGGCGCGGTGCTTGACCGGCTGGGTCAGGAGGTCAGCATCGTACCAGACGGCGAAGGGTTTTTCACCGTCACCGCGCAGGTCGTTGTGAGCCCCCAGTTCTTCGCCTGGGTCTCCGGCTTCGGCGACGAGGCAAAGATCATCGCGCCCGCGCAGGTCGTCGACCAGATGCGCGAGCACAGCAGAAAGGTCGCCGCGCAGTACGAGTGAACGCGCGCGGACACATTTTTTATGAAAGGCGGTTGATCCTATGTTTGCAGGGTTATTTGGCAGTCTTTTCGATTTTAACGGGGACGGCGTGACCGACGCCGCCGAAATGGCTCTTGGCATGATGATCCTCGATGAGCTGGATGAGGAGTCCGACGAGGACAGCCGGCTCGAGGACGCCGGGCTGAGCCGATACGAGCTCGAGATGATGGGTCCCGACGAACGTGACGATGCCCTTGAGGACGCCGGACTCGACCCCGATGATTTTGATTTCTGACCGACCTGAAAGAGGCTGCAGCGATCGCTGCAGCCTCTTTATTATTCTTTGTTGAGCAGCTCGTCGAGGTCCTCCCACTCAAAGTTGTCCGCCGCCCGGCGGAGCTTTTCAACGCGCTCGCGCTCGTCCTCCGGCAGCGTGTATTCCGAAAGCGACCGGAGCAAATCCGCCGCGAGGCTGTATTCCATCTCGGACATCAGCGCGCGCAGCTCGTCATAGGTCACGCGGAGCTGCTCGGCGGTCATGAGAGGAAGCGCATCTGCGTCCGGCCTCTCCGGCGCGAGCGAGCGCGCAAGCGCGCTGCCGAGCTCGCGGTAGCGCCCGACAAGCGTATCGAGCTCCGCGCGAAGCGCGGTCTCGTCGCCCGCCTTACCCGCCGCCTCCAGCCGCTCGGCAAGCTCGCTGAGCGAGGTGGCGCCGATGACGCGCGAGGTGCTCTTGAGCGCGTGCACCTTCACCGTCGTGCCCGCGATATCGCCCGCGGCGTGCAGACTTTCGATCTCGTCCGCGCAGGCAGCGGAGGTCGAAGCGAATACCTTGAGCGTGTCAAGATAGGTCTCGACCGTCCCGCAAAGCTCTATGCCGAGCGGGGCGTTCAGCTCGTCCAGCTCGCACAGCCGCGCAGGAAGCTCCGCACAGACACTCTCCGCCTTGCCGCGCGCCGGCTCCACCCTTTTGACCTTTTCGGGCGGAAGACGCTCCATGAGCATCTTTTCGAGCCCTCTGCTGTCGACCGGCTTGGACAGATAGTCCGAGAAGCCCGCGTTCAGATACTGCTCGCGCGAGCCGGAGATGGCGTTTGCGGTCAATGCGATGAACACCGTCTGCTCGGTCCCGGGCAGCTTTTTCATTTCGTGCAGGGTCTCAAGGCCGTCCATGTTCGGCATCATGTGGTCGATGAAAGCGATGTCGTAGCGTATGTCGGACGCCTTTTTCAGCGCCTCCTCGCCGGACTCCGCCGTATCGACGATGATCTGCGTCTTTTTCAAAAGTCCCTTTATGACGGTCAGGTTGACCGGCATATCGTCCACGACCAAGATACGCGCTTCGGGCGCGTGGAAAGACTCGTGATAGACCGGGCGCCGCAGCTCCTCTTTCTCGAAGCGGCTTGTATACTCCCCGATCGGCGACCACTTGACCACGGGCTGCTCGACCGCGAAGGAAAACGTCGAGCCCTCGCCGTAGACGCTCTCGACCGCGATATCGCTGCCCATCAGCGTCAAAAGCTGCTTGGTGATGCTCATGCCGAGTCCCGTGCCCTCAATGGAACGGTTGCGCGACTCCTCGATGCGGGTAAAGGGCGAAAACAGCTTGTCCAGATCCTCCTTCTTCATGCCGATGCCCGTGTCGGAGATGCGGAATTTGAGCAGGATCTTTTCCTCGGAGAGCTTTTCGTATCCGACGGAGAGCGTCACGCTGCCCTCGTTGGTGTATTTTACAGCGTTGGTCAGAAGGTTCAGCGCGCACTGGCGCAGGCGTATCTCGTCACCGACGAGCAGATGCGGGATCGCGCTGTCCACGCGGACAATGAAGCTCAGTCCCTTTTTCTCGGCGCGGTCGCGCACCATGTTCTCGATATCGTTGATCAGCGTGCTGAGATTGTAATGCGTGGGCAGGATCTCCATCCTGCCCTCCTCGACCTTGGAGAAGTCCAGAATGTCGTTCACGAGCGCAAGCAGCGTCTTGCCCGCGCTTCTGATGTCCTCGGCATACGCGACGATATCGCCCTCGCCGCTCTCGCGCAATATCATCTCGTCCATGCCGAGGATGGCGTTGATGGGCGTTCGTATCTCATGCGACATATTCGCGAGGAAGGACGACTTTGCGCGGTTCGCGTTGTCGGCGTACGTCCGCTCCTCCTTGTCGCGCAGGGCGTTGTAGATCGTCTGCATTGCCGTGGCGCCGAGCAGGCAGATCAGGCCGAAGCCGATCCACAGCCCGAATTGCGGAGACGACGCAAAATAGAAATTGACCAGCTCCATGATGGCCGACAAAACCAGGCAAAGCATACCGATCGAGGTGATGGAATACTCCTTTGCGCGCCCGGAGCGCGCGTCCAGCACCAGCGTGACGATCGCCGCGAGTATGCCGAGCCCCGACCAGATATGGGAATAGACCAGCGTGTCGTAATAGTCCGCGATGCGCGTGAGGTTCAGCGCCGTGTTGACCAGAAGCTGGAGCAGCATGCCTATTTCAAGCAGCACATAATACTTTGTGTAGCGGCGGCTCTGCAGCTCGTCGAAATACATCAGGATAAACGCCGCCACGATCTCCACGAGGATAAAGGCGAGCACGTTGCTGAACGACGGCGCCTGAAACACCAGCTGTCGTATCGTCGACTCGCTCAGCGACCACATGCCCGCGACGAGTATCGCCTCGCCGAGATGCAGGACGGTCTTGACATAGGAGTTCCTTTTGCGCGTGAACAGATACGCTATGATGGTCAAAAGTCCGATGATACACAGGCCAAATGAGGCAGACACCATGGTGATGTTCTGCTTGATGAGCGGGAACCAGACGTTATTGCCGTTGGCGTAGTACACGGTGTTGAGCACGCCGGGCCTTGTTTCGCTCGAGAGTATCCGGATCTCGACCTCCCCGAGGGCGTCGGAGTCGTAAAGGTCGACGACCAGATACGCGCTCGGCGGAGTTCTGCGCGGATGCATGCGGCGGCTGTAGTTTTCCACAAGATAACTGCCGCGCTCCTCACCGTTCACATAGATCATAACGTTCTGGCGGCGCGCGCGGAAGCTCAGGTGCATCCCGCTGCGGATATCCTGCGGCAGCGTGTTGCGAAGCAGGATCGTCTCCCCCGCCTTTTCGCTGAAGCTCAGCGGCAGCGTAACGCCGCTTTGCTCGCGGTCGGGCCAGACGACCGTCCACCCGTCCGAAAGCTCGTACACATCGAAGGAGCCCAGCTCCGCCTCGCCCTTGCCGTCGGCAAAGAACATGGCATAGGTAAACAACCACCCGGTCAGTGCAAGGATGACGGCAAATACGATTTTCAATACATTTCCTGTCTTTATCATCAGCCGTTCACCGCCCCGTCCGTCATTTCTTCATTTCGAATCATTATATCTCATTCGGCGTCTTTTTTCAATGCCGCGAAAGCACTTTATTTTTATTTTGCGCCCTCACGCGGTTTTCTGCGGCTCCTTCCATTTCCCGGAGAGGAAGAACGTCCCGCCGATGACAAGCGGCATAAAGCCCGCAAGCGAATCGCCCATCCAGAAGCCGAAGCAGTCAAGCCCCAGCGCGAAGCCCAGAAGCGCGGCAAGCCCGATGCGGCTGATCACGCCGTCGATGATCGCGATGGCAAGGTTCAGCTTCGCGCGTCCCGAGCCGTTGATCAGCGAAAACGCGGCGCTCCTCGTCGCCGAGCCGTAGAAGTTCAGAATGATTGGCAGCGTCAGCACGGCGGCGGCGCCCAGCACGTCCGGATCGGGCGTGAACATCCCGAACACGGCGTCCGGCCACAGAAGCATGCCCGCAGTCGCGAGCGCGGAAAGCCCCAGCCCGATCATGAGGATGGTGAGAAGGATCTGCCGCACGCGCCTGTGCTCTCCTGCGCTGAGGTTCTGCCCCGCCATGGTGCTGCCCGCGGCGGTGAACGCCTGCGAGACCACGCCGCACATGGTGTTGACCTTGTTGAAGATACCCGCGAGCGCGGAGTAGGTCACGTCAAAGAGGTTGATCCACGCCATCAGCACGATCTTTGAAAAGCTTATGGCGGCGGACTGTATCGCCATCGGGACGCCCAGCGCAAGCAGGCGCCGGAAGGCGGCGCGGTCTATCCGAAAGCTCTCCGGCTTAAAGTCGAAGCCGAAGCTCTCGCGCCGGCGATAGAGGTAAACGAGCGCGGTCAGAAAGCTGACGCCCTGTCCGATCACAGTCGCGAGCGCTGCGCCGAAGACCTTGAGACCGGCATATTTGACAAAAATGACGTCGAGCGCGGTGTTCAGCACCGCGGCGATGGCGATGAACAGAAACGGTCTTCGGCTGTCGCCCATGCCGCGCAGTATCGCGCTGACGATGTTATAGCCGTAGATAAAAAACAGCCCGCAGACGCAGGTGATGAGATAGTCCATGGCGAACGCCCGAGCCGCCGCGGGCGTGTTCAGCCAGCGCAGCACCTGATGGCGCAGCAGAAAGCACACCAGCGATATGCCGAGGGACACGCTCAAAAGAAAGGTGAACATCGTGCCGATCGTCTTTTTGATCTCGTCGTAGCGCCCGGTGCCGACCGAGCGGGCAATGATCACCTGCCCCGCCGAGGAAAAGCCCATCGCCACGAAGGTCAGAAGATGCAGCACATCGCCGCCGATCGACACGGCGGACATTCCCGCCTTGCCGATGCAGTTGCCGACAACGACCATGTCAACAAGGTTGTAAACCGCCTGCAGCGCGTTGGAGACGAAAAGCGGGAAGGCAAAGCGCAAAAGCTGCGGGACGACCGGGCCGCGCGTCATATCGCGGATCATCGTTGATTCCATTTTTAACCCTCTTGCAGCGAATCTCCTCAGAAAAGTGTCGCAAAAACTTTTCTGACAGTCTGAATAAGAGTATATCAGCACTTTCCCCTCCGCGCAAGCTTTTTGGATGTGCCTGAGCGCATGTCTCCGGTCCGGGCGAAAAAATAGGCCCGGGCAAGCCGAAATCTGTCCGGTTTGCCCGAGCCTTTTTTGATAAATAATCAGAATTTTGCGCAATCTCCCAGGCGCTCCCGGACCTTATCGTACC
>JAFZQQ010000269.1 GCA_017620315.1 Oscillospiraceae bacterium
GAAGAAGAAAGCTGCCGCCGTCCCGCGCGGGAGGTTCCGCGTGGAGGCGTGGGACTACTACGTCGACCACACCTTCCTGCAAACGCAGTACTACATCTTCGTCGGGTAAGCTATGAGAGACTACATGATCGCGCTCCAGCGGCGCTTCCATATTCCCTCGGAGCGGTCGGAGGAGCTGCGGCAAGAAGCACGAACGGCATACGACACGCTCCACGATACGCTCAGCCGCGAGCAGCAAAAGCTCCTGCTGCGGCTCATCGACGCAGAGAACAGCTACCGCGACGAGGAAAAGATCGACGCGTTCTTCTCCGGCTTCCGTCTGGCGGACGGCGTCCGCCGTGAGCTGAACGAGATCCCCGCGTTCTCCTGTGAGGACGAGGACGAAGAGCAGGGTGCAAAAAATTCTTCACTGTAACTAAAGAAGGTGAAACACAATGGCAAAACGCAGAGCGTCCGGCGACGGCATGGTGCGAAAGCTCAAGCGCGGCTTATGGGAAGGGCGCGTGGTCATCGGGCACAAAAAGGATGGCGCGCCCATCTTCAAGTACGCCTACGCGCATACGCAAAAGGAACTCGGCGAAAAGCTCCGCGCGCTCGACAGCACTTACCACGGTCGCGATCTCACCGAGGAGATGATGCTCACGCTGCAAGCGTGGCTCGAACGTTGGTGCCGCGAAAGCCTCCCGCTTGCGATGCGCGCGTCCACAGCGGAGAAATGCCGCGCGATGATCCAAAACCACATCGTCCCGCGCCTTGGGCAAAAGCGGCTCGCCGACCTCACGACCGACGACATCCAAAAATTTTGCAACGCGCTGCGCAAGGGCGGGCGGCTTGACGGCAAGGAGGGCGGGCTGTCCGACACGATGGTGCTCCGCGTATGCAATCTGCTCCATCAATCGCTTGACGCCGCCGTCCACGCGCGGCTCATTCCCGCTAATCCCGCGGACGGCGTACAGCTTCCGAAGCGGCGGCGCACACAGAAGAATATCCTCAACGATGTGCAGCTCAACACTCTTCTGAAAGCCATCGAGGGCGACAAGGATTGGGGCGACTTCTTCTACACGGAGCTAACCACGGGACTGCGGCGCGGCGAGATCTGCGCGCTGCGCTGGGACGACTTCGACGAGGCGGAGGGCAGGCTCCATGTGCGCCGAACGCTCAAGAAGGAGGGCGGCGCGCGCGTCTGCGGCGACACCAAGACCTACGCGGGACGGCGCGCGATCCTGCTCCCGCCGAGCACGGCGGAGCTGCTGCGCGCACGCAAGCGCGCGTCGTTCACGGAGTGGATCTTCCCCAACCCGCTGCGCCCCGAGCAGCCGATGAACCCGACGACCGCCTACGCGAATATGAAACGCATCCTCAAGCGCGCGGGGCTGCCCTCCATCCGTTTTCACGACCTGCGCCACACCTTCGCCACCCACGCGCTCGCGAGCGGCGTGGACGCCAAAACGCTCGCGGGCATTCTCGGCCATACCAACGCCTCGTTCACGCTCGACACCTACACCCACGTCACCGACGACATGAAAGAAACAGCCTCCGGCATCGTCGGAGACTTCATGGAAGAAATATTCGGAAAGGAGCTGACGCCATGGCAAGACGCAAGGCAGGGGACGGCCTGATCCGCAAGCGCAAGGACGGGCGTTGGGAGGGGCGCGTGGTCGTCGGCTACGACGAAAGCGGTCTGCCGAAAACCAAAAACGTCCTCGCCAAGACAAAGCGCGAATGTCAGGAAAAGCTTGAAACGCTCAAAGCCTCGCTCGGCGCGCCGCCGACGACGGAGGAAAAATGCTCGTCCGTTATGCCGTTCGGTGAATGGCTCGATCATTGGTATCGCACTTACATCCGCCCGAACGTCCGCCCCGGCACGCGGGAGAACTATGAGCTTCGCATCTACCGGCACATCACGCCACAGCTCGGCAAGATCCCGCTCGGCAAGCTGACGCAGGGCGACCTTCTGCGTTTCTACGGGCAGCTCAAGCGCAAGGGGCGGCTCCAATTCGCCGACAAGCTCGGTAAGGGGCTTTCCGATAAGATGCTCCGCACCTGCCACGCGCTGATCAAAGCGGCGTTGCAAAAGGCGGTGGATGAAAAAATCCTGCGCGACAACCCCGCCGTTGGCTGCAAACTCCCGCCGCAGCGGGCGAAGGAGATGCAGGTGCTGACGCCGGAGGAGATGCAGCGGTTCCTCATCCAAGCGAAGTACGACGGCTATTACGAGATCTTCCTCGTCGCCCTCGCCACGGGTTTACGCAGGGGCGAGTTGTTGGCGCTCCAATGGGACGACCTCGACCTCGACACGCGCGAGCTGCGCGTGCGCCGCACCGTGCGGCGCACGGAGGGCAGGCTCCTCGTCTCCGAGCCGAAAACCGACGCGGGCTTTCGCACGCTCCTCCTGCCGCCGAGCGTAGTCAAGGTGCTCGTGGCGTACAAGGAGACCATTTGCTCGCGCTGGATGTTCCCCTCGCCGGTCGTGGAGGACGCGCCCCGCGATCCGTCCACGCTCGCCGCCAAGATGAAGCTCGTGCTTGCGCGCGCGGGCTGCAAGATCGTCCGTTTTCACGACCTGCGCCACACCTTCGCCACGGAAGCGTTGGAGCACGGCATGGATGTCAAGACGCTCTCGGCGATCATCGGGCACGTCTCCGCCGCGACGACGCTGAACATCTACGCCCACGTTACGGACACCATGCAGGCACAGGCGGCGTGGAAGATCGACCATGGCATCGCGGGCAGGAACGCTGAAGCGCCGCAGGAAGGCGCCAAAAAAGCCCCGCTGCCGCCCTCCGACTTCACCGCGGCGAGGGGCAGGCATCGCAAGCCCGGCACGGGCTGTATCTCACGAATCAGCGAAACGCTGTGGGAGGGGCGCTACTCCCCCGTCTGGCCCGACGGCAAGAAGCGTCCGCGCAACATCTACGCACACAGCGAAGCGGAATGCGAGGCAGAGCTCGCAGCGATGATCGCCGAGGAAAAGGTGAAGATCGCCGCCGAGCGGGAGCGGATGCGGGCGGAGGCGTAAATCGAAAATATTCCGCACTGTGGAGTGAATGTGGTCAAAAAATTTTGGCGCGTCCGCGGACGCGCCAAATCGAGTCAAATAATTGCAAAACCGTCCGTTTTTAAGTTGAAACGGACAGTTTTCTGGTTGCGGAGGTAGGACTTGAACCTACGACCTCCGGGTTATGAGATACTCGCAAAGGCTCTCATACGTCTCACCGGTCTCACGCGGTTCGGATTGTGC
>JAFZQQ010000270.1 GCA_017620315.1 Oscillospiraceae bacterium
ACTCCAATGGCAGGATCGAGATCAAGGACCTTGAGCCGGGCATCACGATCACGGCCAAGGAGCTGCGCGCCGCGGACGGATATGTGCTCGACAGCACACCTAAGTCCATTGAAATCAAGTCCGGCGACGTGCAGGAGCTGACGTTCTACAACAGCCCCTGCGGCACGCTCAAGATCATCAAGCGCGACCGCGCGACGGGCGCCGTTTTGAAGGGCGCGGAGTTCGAGATCTGCTACGCCAACGGCGAGTTCGTCGGCAACCTCGGCGGCACTGTCACATCGAACGGCAGATACGTCACCGACGAGCGCGGCGAGATCGTCATTACGGGTCTCCATCCCTCGACCATCGTAATTCGGGAACTCCGGGCGCCGGACGGATACCTCCTCGACAACGCCCCGGTCACGGTGGAGGTCAAGGCGAACGACACCCAGACCATCGACATTTTCAATGATTCCACGCAGACGCTCACCATTCAGAAGTTCATCACGGACACCACGAAGCCCATCGCGGGCGTTACGTTCCTCATTACCGACAGCTCCGGCGCGGTTCTCGGTCCGAACAACGGCATTTATACCACGGACAAGAACGGTCGCATCACGCTGACCGGGCTGACGCCGGGAACGACGATCACCGCGAAGGAGACCAAGACCGTCGCAGGCTTTGTGCTGGATACGACGCCGCAAAGCATCCTTGTGAAGCAGGGCGAGGCGCAGACGTTGACCTTCTACAACAGTCCCGAAGGCGGGCTGGAGATCATCAAGGTGAGCGCCGCGGACAAGACCAAACGGCTCAGCGGCGTTACGTTTGAGATCCGCCGCATGGACGACGCGCTGGTCGATACCGTCACGACGGGCGACAACGGCCGCGTCCACGTCAATCTGGACGCCGGCGACTATTACGCGCTGGAGATCGAAGGCGTGAAGGGCTTCAAGGTCGACACGACGCCGCACTACTTTTCCATCAAGGACGGCGAAAACACGACGTTGACCGTCGCCAACACCCCGTACAGCGGCATCGAGATCCACAAGATCGACGCGAATACGGGCAAGGGCATTTACGGCGCCAAGTTCCTGCTCTACGACGCGGAAAAACACCCGGTCGGCGAGTATGTCACGGATCAGAACGGCTACATCTATATCGACGACCTGACTCGCGACGGCAAATACTTCATCCGGGAGCTGGAGTGCGAGGGCTATAACGTGGATACGCAGATCAAAACGGTCATGGTGAAGGCGGGCGAGGTCATTCAGATCGAATGGAAAAATACCCCGATTACAGGACAGATTCAGGTCTATAAGTACGCGGCGGAGTACAACCCCGTGACCTTCACGGCGGCGGGCTCGCCGCTCGCCGGCGCGGTCTTTGAGATCGTCGAGGTTCGCAGCGGCAAGGTCGTGGACTATATCACGACAGACGCCCGCGGCGTCGCCGCCTCCAAGCCGCTGCCGCTGCGCCGCTATCAGGTCAAGGAGGTAACGGCACCTGCTTACTGGCAGATCGACCCGACTGTGCATGACGTGACGCTCGAATACCCGAGCCAGATCATCAAGGTCTCGTCCTACGACAAGCCGGCGCAGCTCGGCGTCAGCATCACCAAGCGCGGCAACGCGCAGGTGCAGGCAGGCGAGCAGATGCGCTACACGATCACGGTTGCCAATACCTCCAACGTGCCGCTGGAAAACTACTTCTGGCACGACCGCATCCCGACCGATGTGGCGACGGCCATGACGCTCACGACCGGCACCTACAGCGCGCGGCTCACCTACCGCATCCTCTATAAGACCTCGGGCAACAGCTCGTATCAGGTGCTTGCGTCGAACCTCGTGACGACCAACAACTACTCGTTCTCGCTCAACGCCATCCCGACGCAGGCCGGCGAGCGCGTGACCGACGTGTACTTTGACTTTGGCAAGGTGCCTGTCGGCTTCCAGAGCGTCGCGTCCCCGACGCTCACCGTCTGCGTGGACGGCAACGCCGCGAACAACTACACGATGATCAATCGCGTGGAGACAGGCGGCAAGTACGGCGGGACGTGGGAAACCGCCACGGCAAGCTGGACGACGATCATCGTCAACCTTAACACACCGCCGACGCTGCCCAAGACGGGCTACTAAGGTAATATAAGAGCAGGGCAGGGAGCTTTTTCACAACTCTCTGCCCTGCTTTTCAGCTATCTGAATCCTTGCTCGGGAACAACAGCTTGACAAACTCGGAAGGGGAATAGACATTGACCGGCGAGCCGACATAGTCTTTTGTGTTCCGTGTGACGATGCAATCGACGTCCGAGCGCGCGGCGCTCTCAATCATAACAGCGTCCTCAAAATCGGGACTGTTTGAGGTGATGGCCTTTCGGCAATC
This sequence comes from Oscillospiraceae bacterium, assembly GCA_017620315.1. Lineage (GTDB taxonomy): Bacteria > Bacillota > Clostridia > Oscillospirales > Oscillospiraceae > Hominicoprocola. The sequence continues at coordinate 2,359 of JAFZQQ010000270.1, forward strand.
TATCGCCTGTGTGTCAAGAAGCTCAAACAGCGTGAACAGCTTGCCGACGATACTGCGGGCTTTCGCATCCGCACCTTCCTGCCCAGAGAAGAGACGGCGCGCAAAATAGTGGATGTCTGTTGCTTCCTTGGCGGTGATGCAGCCTGTCACTTGCTTATTCGCCGCTGCGCGGAATATCACCTGTCCGTCCTCGCACCATGGCTCTCGGCTCTGCAGCACGTCTACAATGACGTTCGTATCCAGCAAAGCCCTCATAAAGCGTCCGACCTTTCCTTCATGGCCTCGTCGAAGGTCATTGTTGAGGGGAGAGCGCCAAAGAGCGATTCCGCAGTCTCCACGCGGTCTTGGAAGGGATTGGTCAGTTTGGCAACCACACGACCGTACTGTGTGATAAAAATATCTTCTTTTTCCGCAAGCTGAAGATACTTGCTGAGATTGGCTTTCAGCTCAGTTGCCGTGATGGACATGACTCGCACCTCCTTGTATGTTGTGCTATTATTATACGCAATTCGTCCGATTATGTCAATGCTGTCGGACGAAATAACAAAACAAGGTGTTTTTGCTTACACATGAATAAGCCTCTTGACAATATGATATATAGCTGATATAATTATATCACGCTTATATCATACAAAAAGGAGAAACCGAAGATGACAAAGCATGAAGCGTATATGTACGGCTGGGTATTCGGCAGGCTTGAAATGGCTCTGGAAAGTGTGAGGACATATGACCAAACAGGGTTCAAAATGGAGCAGGCAGCCAAGCGCCCCATGACGGGGAACGCTCTGATATTAGCTGCGGCAGCGCGAGAACATCTGCTCCGCGGAGAGTTGGACCGACAAATTGCGAGCGCGCTCAATGAGATATCGGCGGATGATCTGCCTGTTGAAGTTGAGCCAGTGGTATCAGCTGAATTACAGGGATCATGGATGCTCGGCAGGTATCAGGGAGTCACTGGAAAGTTCAAATCATCATATGACATTGCCAGCAAGAGAAAGGAAAAAGGAATGTCTCAGGCTGAGCTTGCCAGACAGCTTGGAACGACGCAAGCGGCTGTCTCCCGATGGGAGAACGGAACGGTGCAGCCGAGTGAGGAAAGCCTTGGAAAGATAAGAGAGATTTTAGGCTGAACGTCAGGACTGCTTAGGAAGAAAGGAATCAAGCCGAAATGAATAAAAAAGAGAATCTGAACCGGAAACCTGACTGGCTGGTGATCATGACAAAGAACGGAGCGATCTGCACGGTGTGCGGAAAACCTGACTATCCTTTTCTGAACGGCATCTGTCATTCGTTCACGAAGGGCCTGAAGGCGCACTATGGGCACCCGGAGTTTGAGCTTGTCATAGACTTAGAGCCAAGACAGATCATGGGTATCCTGAATAATCTTGGTTACATGGTCCGCGACGGGCGTAAGTTCCATGACGGAGAGACCGTTGATGGCGTCTGTGCCAGTATACCGATCAAGCTGATCAAGAGCCCGGACTCCGCTAAACTGCGCGTTGTTTTCCCTGACGAGCAGGGAAGATGGCCAGAGGACGAAGGCTGTGAAGAGCTTTTTAAGCTTCAAAAGCTGCCTCTCAGCGCACTGGAAAGCGGCACGGCTCATACGCACTAAAAACGGAAAAAACGGTAGACCGATAAGATATTTCGACAGAAAATGACGGCGGGGAAGTGCTGAAAAGAATAACGGAACTAGAAAAAAGGGCGGTCCGTTCCATCACGGATCGCCCTTGGTCTATCAATTCCAGTCTGTTAAGCGTTGCGGAGCATCGCCCGCGTCTTGACGCGGAGCTGCGTATAGTCGCGGTAGCCTTCTTTGTGAAAGCTGGTGCATTGTCCGGGATCGGCAAGCTCCAGCGCGCTTTCGATGCGCTTTAAGTCGATGGCACAGACGCTGCCAGACTCCAAATGCTGATGAACGGTCAGATATGCGTTTTGCAGCGACGGGTCGGCCATTCTCGGATAAAGCGTGCCGATAACCGCGTCGATCAAGGTGATCTCCTCGGTGGTATAGCGCATGGAATCGCTCATATTGTGGTTCCCTCCAGTTCACATAACAAACACTGGTGTCAGTATAGCAAAACGACCATATTATGTAAAGGAGGCAAATGTGACAAAAAACGACGGACAAAATCGTGGAATTGACGAAGCGGTTTCGGTCGGGCGCGGCGCGTACAAGGCGGCGCGGCTTGCCAAAGCAGCCTCAAAAGGCGCCGCGGCGGGTGGTATCTGGGGCGCTGCGGCTGGCGCTGCTTGGGAAGGGCGCAAGCACATCGGGAAGCTGATTGCCGCGGCGGTCGCTCTTCTGATGCTGCCGGTGCTGTTCATCCTCATGCTGCCCGCGCTCATATTCGGCGGGCTCACGACTAGCAAGGCCGAAGGCGCGGAGCAGCCGGTGCTGAACGACGCCACAGCCGTCACGCAGAACATCACGGATACGACCTACGCCATCAATCAGGTGCTCGGCGAGGGCATCGACGACGTGACGGCGCGCATCGCCGCGCATTTCGCGGAGACGGACGGCGACAACGATGAGATCGTCAACCCTTCCGAGGGCAACCTTGTCAGCAACGCGAACATCTTTCTCGGCGAATATTGCGCCGCGAAGGACGCCGATTGGCAATCCATCTCGAAGGACGACCTCGAACAGATCCTCCGGGACGGGAAAGACCAGCTCTATACCTATACCTTTACGACGGAGACGCGCACGGTGGAGGCGGACAACCCCGAAACGCCCGATGTCGTGGAGACGAAGGCCGAGAAATGGTACGTCTACACGATCTCCTACAACGGCGAGCAGTATTTCGCGGACGCTGTATTCCATCTGACCGACGAGCAGAAGGCGCTCGCGGACGACTATGCGCAGAACCTCAGCGTGTTCCTCGGCGACGGCGTGTTCCAGGGCATCTTCACGGATGAGGCGTCTGCGGGCATCCCCAGTCTCGGCGACGTTCGCTTTACGGACGGCGTTACCGAGGTCGTCTATTATAATCAGATGGACGAACGCTATGCGAACAAGCCTTACGGCACGGACGACGTCGGACACTACGGCTGCGGACCGACGGCAATGGCGATCGTGGTTTCCTCGCTCACGGACGACATGATTGACCCGGCGCAGATGGCAAAGTGGGCGTATGAACACGGCTACTGGTGCAGCAAAAGCGGCTCGTACCGCTCGCTGATCCCCGGCGCGGCGAAGGCGTGGGGGCTGAACGTCGAGGGCTGCGGCAAAAGCGAAGCCCAGCGCATCGTGGACGCGCTGAGCGAGGGCAAGCTGGTCGTCGCTATTATGAGCAAGGGACATTTTACGGAGCACGGGCATTTCATCGTGCTGCGCGGCGTCAAGGACGGCAAGATCATGGTCGCCGACCCCGCGAGCCGCTCCCGCAGCGGCCAACTTTGGGAGCTGAGCCTGATCGTCAAGGAGGCCAGCAGCAACACCTCGGACGGCGGGCCTTTTTGGATCATCGGACGGCAATAAAACAAACCCAAGACG
>JAFZQQ010000271.1 GCA_017620315.1 Oscillospiraceae bacterium
CGTTCCCGGGGAAAGGCTGATCTTCGATCCGGGCATCGGCTTCGGCAAGACGGCAGAGACGAACCTCGTCGTCCTGCGTCGTCTTTCGGAGCTTGCGGAGCCGGACGGCGAGGCGTGGCCGCTGCTTCTCGGCGTGAGCCGCAAGAGCTTCATCGGCGCGGCGCTGGGCCTTCCCGTGGAGGAGCGCATGGAGGCCACGGGGGCGGCCTGCGTCCTCGGCGTCGCGGCGGGCGCGTCTGTCGTCCGCGTTCACGACGTGAGGCCCGTCGTCCGCATGTGCCGCATGGCGGACGCGATACTGGGAAACGGATAGGAGATCGTTATGGCGGATAAAATCGAACTTGTCGGCATGGAATTTTTCGGCCGCCACGGTTGCTCGGAGGAAGAGCGCCTCGTCGGGCAGCGGTTCCTCGTGGACGCGGCGCTTTATCTCGACCTTGCGTCGGCGGGACGGACCGACGATATCGGGGAGACGGTGGACTACGCGCAGGTCTTCGATGATGTGCGGCATGTCGTCGAGGGGAAATCGGCGGCGCTTTTGGAGACGGTGGCTGAGCGCATTGCGGCGATGCTCCTCGAAAAATACGCGCGGCTCGACCGCGTCCGCATCACGGTGCATAAGCCTTTCGCGCCGCTGCCGGGACGCTTTGCCGACGCGTCCGTGACCATTCGCCGGAGCCGCACACGGGCATGACGAGATCGGCCGGACGCATGGCTTATCTGAGCCTCGGAGCGAACCTCGGCGACCGTGCGGCAACGCTCCGCGAGGCTCTGCGGCGCCTTGCCGCATCGGAGGGCGTAGAGCTTACGGCTGTCTCGTCGGTCTACGAGACGGAGCCCTGGGGAAGGACGGATCAGCCGCGCTTCCTGAATCTCGCCGCCGCCCTGCGCACGACTCTTGCGCCGGAGACGCTGCTCATGCACGCGCAAGCCATTGAGACGGCGCTGGGGCGCGTGCGCCGCGAAAAGTGGGGAGCGCGTGTCATCGACATCGATCTCCTCTGCATGGAGGGCGTCGCCATGCAAAGCCCGTCCCTGACGCTGCCGCATCCCTATCTGACGGAGCGGGCCTTCGTCCTCGTGCCGCTGTCGGAGATTGCGCCCGACCTTGTCATAGCGGGGCAACCCGTCGAAGCATGGCGCGACGAGGTCGGTCGCGAAGGCGTTGTGAGGATACGGGAGACGGAATAATACTAATCTTCGACTAAAATCTTCAAAAAGATTTTAACCGAAGATACGCCTGCTTCGCAGGCTACATTTGCGCCTGCGGCGCAAATGACGTCTCATGCAGAACCTGTAAAAATCAGATGATTTTAACAGGTTCTAGCGTGAAACATCCCCGGCTTCGCAAATCCGAAAAAAGGCAAACCTTAACACACTATCATTTCGAGTGGTTTTAAAACCTTGGTTTTACGCGCATTCGATCAGTTGTTGCAGTTGTGTGGTCACTTCTTCTGAAAGCGGTGCGTGCTGTTTGAGCAGGTTCACTGCGTACCGGAGTGAGTCTCTCCTCTTGCTTTGCAATGTATCCGGCATATTATCGCACTTCCAATCGGAAGGATTGAACATCTCTCCGTTTGTAAGCATATGGTAAATTGCCGTCAAGATCATTCGCGCAATGGCAATGAGTGCCCGCTTTTTCCCCCTGCGACGCGCAATTCGCTCGTACTTGTTCCTGTAATACGGCTGCGTTTTGCATTTGACCGCCGCATGGGCAACCTCGACGAGGCAGGGCTTCAAGTAAATACCTGCACGGGTGATTCTCACGGTTTTCTTCTTCCCGGCGGACTGGTTGTTTCCCGGTGTCAGGCCTGCCCAGCAGCAGAGCCTCCTGTCAGAAGAGAACTGTGCCATATCTGTGCCAATCTCGGAGAGGATCGTGATGGCTGAATCACGTTTCACTCCGGGAATGGTGCAGAGCAAACGGATTGCAGGCTCATAGGGCTTGACGAGTGTTTCCACCTTGGCGTCGATCTCTTCGATAGCCTTGGTCAAAAACTCCATATGCTCCCGAATTTTGAGCATCCGCCATTTCTGATCTTCCGTCAGGCAATACCCCTCGATGGAGCCCACAACCTCTTCGGCTTTCTTTCTCAAGGAGCCACGAAGGAAAGAGACGCACGCAGCGGGGTCGGGATTTCTTTCGGTCAGCAGATAGTTGGTGATGCTCGAGGCTGAGACACCGAACATATCCGAAACAACGGAGTCCAAGGCGATATTGCACACCGTGAACCCGTTCTGGAACCGGTTCTTCTCACTGGCTCTGTTCGCGACAATCTTGGAACGGTAGCGGGTGAACTCGCGCAGGATGCGGATTGGTTTCTCGGGGACAAAGCTGCTTTTGACGAGACCGAAGCAGAAGAGTTCCCCAATCCATTTCGAATCCTTGACGTCATCCTTGTTTCCCTTGATGGCGCGAACCCATTTGGGATTGGCGATTACGACGCGGATATCCTGTTCCAGGATATTGAAAACGGGAACCCAATACTTGCCGGTGGATTCCATGCACGCGTCGTAACAGTGGTTGGCAACAAGCCAATCCCGCAGTTCGCGGAGGGATTTGTTGAACGTGGAGAAGCGCTTTTTCTGGTAGGTCAGGGCAGGCGCTTTCTCTGCGGACACGATGGTGGCAACGAGAAATTTCTTGTGGACATCGATGCCACAACAGATGGGGTAAACGACCTTCATGACAATGCCTCCTTCCTTTGGTGAGGGAAGGCATTGACTGTCCAGCCGCACAAAACGCTATGTTTTGACAATGATTAGCGTACGGTCTCGAAGACGCACTTATTTGTGCTTGAAGGCAGGGCCTGCACTGTTTAGTATACTGATTTGAATCCGTGAAGTTGATAATCTTCAACTCTCCAACCGTGCTTTGTAGTGTACCTTCCCTCTACGGATATTATGCCACAAAGACGGCGGCTGATTCAAAGAGTTTCATTCCTATTTGTGCCGCGGCGCGGCATGTGGTTTAGTATATAAAAAAA
>JAFZQQ010000272.1 GCA_017620315.1 Oscillospiraceae bacterium
ATCGTGGTCATGTACTTAGGTCAGGTGGTGGAGAAGGCGCCGTCGGAGGAGCTGTTCGCGCATCCGATGCACCCGTACACGAAGGCGCTTTTGTCGGCGATCCTGGTGCCTGAGGTTGGAGCGAACAAGGAGAGGATCAAGCTGAAGGGCGAGGTATCGTCTCCGCTCGATCCGCCGGACGAGTGCCGCTTCTTAAAGCGTTGCAACGAGGCGTGCGACAGCTGCCGCTCGCAGCGGACACCGCAGCTCATAGAGGTCAGCCCGAATCATTTCGTGGCCTGCCACTGCGTGGGCAAGCTGTAACGACGATAACTGCACACAGCCGAAAAAATACACAGAGGCGAGGAAAAATCCTATGCCTCTGTGTTTTGCGTTATGCACTTATTTCTTTTTGAAATCCGAGAGGGGTGAGCGCGCGGCTGCGTCGCGCAGGCCCTCGTTTTCCACATGTGTGTAGATCTCCGTCGTGTTCAGATGCTCATGTCCGAGCAGCTCCTGAAGGGTCCGCACGTCCACACCGCTGTGCAGCATCAGCGTCGCCGCCGTGTGCCGCAGCTTGTGGGCCGAATATTTACCGCTGTCGAGCCCGGCGGCCGAAAGGTGCCTTTTGACGAGCTCGTGGACCGTTGAACGGCTGATGCGCGTTCGGCGGGAGGAGAGGAAGAAGGCGTTCGGCTCTGCGGCCGCAATCGTTTTCCTTATCTCCAGATAGGCATTGATGGCGTCCGCGCAGGCGGCGTTGAGGAAAACGACGCGCTCCTTGTTGCCCTTGCCGTGGATCAGCAGGTGGTCCGCCCGGATATCCGTCAGATTGAGCCCCACGACCTCCGATATACGCAGCCCGCAGTTGAGAAACAGAGTGATGATGCAGAAATCGCGCTCAACGTTTTTGCCGTCGACCGAGGAGAGAAGCTGCTCCGATTCATCGAGATTGAGGTAGCGCGGCAGCGATTTTTTCACCTTCGGTGACTCCAGCTCCGCCACGGGATTGTTTTCCAGCATGTGCGTCTTGAGCGTCAGGTATTTGTAAAAGGAACGAATAGTTGCAATTTTTCTTGCGCGGGATTTATCGTTTAGACCGAAAACCGTCATTTTACTGTTTTGCCGTTTGGCTCGGTCCCGCGACAGGTACGACAGATACTCGTAAACATCAGACAGGGTCACGGAGGCGGCCAGCGGCAGATCAACGTCCGATATGGATATTTCGTCAAGCGGCGTGGAGCGTGGGACGCGCCCCTTGAGGAGTTTCATATAACGGAAGAAATTGCGCAGGTCGAGATAGTATTCATCGACGGTCCGGCGAGAGTGTCCCTTGATCGTCTCGTGGTAGGAGAGAAAACCGCGAAGGAGCTCCGGCGCGTCAGTTCTGTAATCCATAAGCAGTTCGACCTTTCGGGAACGTTATGATAATATAATAACACAAACGCCGCCTTTTCGCAACGAGTCGTCATTAGGAATAGTCCGCGGAAGAGGGGGCGGAGCCGGGGAGGCACAGCCGAAGCAGAAAGGCCGTAAAAGACGCCGGCCTGAAAACACACAGATAATTGAACAAAATAAAAATTTTGTTCAATTAAGGGGAGGCGAAAACGGCCTTTTCGACCGCGAATGCGCAAATAACGGTAAAAGCTCCCGTACTTTCTACGGGAGCTTTTCCTTATACAAATGCGTCCGCCGCGAGGCGCCCGCCTTTTCCGGAACGGCCGGCCTGACTCTTTCGCCGCTGTTGCAGCGAAACCGGCGTTCGGCGTTGACGGGTGCCTTGTACGGACGCTTTTGTTTCAGGCACGCGGATGCGCCTTGTTGTAAACGTCCTTGAGCTGCTTTTTGACAAGCTGCGTGTAAATCTGCGTCGATGTGATATCGGCATGTCCGAGCATTTCCTGCAGCGCATGGATATCGGCGCCGTTTTCCAGCAGATGCGCCGCAAACGAATGACGCAGCGTGTGCGGCGTGATATCCTTTTTGATGCCGGCCTTGGCCTGATAGTATTTGATGACCTTCCAGAAGCCCTGACGGGACATGCGCTCGCCGCCCATGTTCACGAACAGCGCGGGCTCGTCCGGCGACGCGATCATCTGCGGGCGTATGGTCGTCAGATAATCCGATATGGCCTTGACGGCTGCCGAATACAGCGGTATGGCGCGTTCCTTGCCTTTGCTCCGGCAGCGAACGAAGCCCACGGCCAGATTGACGTCCTCCACGTTCAGATTGATGAGCTCTGACACGCGCATACCGGTCGCGTACAGCGTTTCCAGCATGGCGCGGTCGCGGTAGCCCTTCAGATCAGTACATTCGGGCTGTTCGAGGAAAAGCTCGACTTCCTTTCCCGTGAGGATCTCCGGCAGCTTTTTGACGCTCTTTTCCGTCGTCACGTCGCGCGCGGGATTGTCCGAGGCCAGGCCCTCCGCCGTCAGATAACGGTAAAAGCATCGCAGAGACGCCACGCTCCGTGAGATGGTCGCCGGCATGCGCCCCTGGTTTTTGAGCCACTGCACGTATTTTTCGATCTCTTCCTTTGTGGCCTGCTCCACGGGCCCGTCATGGTGGACGGCGTAATACTCCGTGAATTTGACTACGTCGCGGACATAAGACGCCAGTGTGTTCAATGCAGCGGAGCGATTGACCTTCAGATAAGACTCGAAGCCGGCAATGAGCTCGTCCTTCTGCATCCAACACACCACCCTTTCATTTTGATAATAATAATGATTTGAATTATGGATTTACGCGAAAAAACATACAGCGAGCTTGCTTTTCAGTAAAACGGAAAGCAAGATCAAGAGCGCAAGTATCAAACACAGGAGCCAGTAGCGCGCTCCGTACGGCCTGACGGCTGCGCCGAAAAGAGCGCGGCTTCGAAGCTTCCGCGACTCCGTGAGCGAAGCCGAAGAAAGCGTCAGGAAGCACGGTGCGGACAGCGCTGCTGTCGGCCCCAGAAGAAGCCAAATGCGCCACAGCCCTTCCCCTGCCAACGAGCCCGAGAAACAGGCCGCGGCAAAAGCCGCCGTAAATCCTCGAAGGGCCGCTGCCGCTGGTATGAGCAAAACGCCGATAACGGAAAAGCCGCAGAGGAACACAAGAACAGGCCAAACCATCTCAAGCGCTGCCAGCGGCAGCATAGATTCATTACAGCACGCAGATATGTAAACCTGTAAAAAGGAATCGCCGGAACGGACCGCCGCATCCACGCCTGATACGAGTCGGGAGAAAAACAAGCCTCCGGCCGAACCGGCGGCAAAGGCAACGAGACACAAGACGGCGGATGAAAAACGTATATCCGTCGCCCGCCCTACAGCGGCGTTGAGCCTCACGCTCACAGCGCGCACCAGGCGCGCAAAACGCGCTCTGACCGGGGATACCGCGATGATATACAAATCTTTTGTCCTCCTAAAATATAATACAAATACATGGATTTATCAATCTCCAGAGGCGAAATATTTCATTTTTGTAACTTATCACAAAAGGTTATGTCAACAGCGTTATGTCAATCTGTAAGCGTCGGACGCTGTAAAAACGAGCCGAAAAGGCCAAAAACGCAATATATTGAACGCGAATTTACGAAACACGGCCATATATGCCGTTACGTCAAAATACCCGTGCCCATTACGCGAATATACAGTCTGTTATTGCTTGTTTACCCTATTGGTCATTTTGCCCAATTTCGGTGTTTCCTTGCCTTCCGGCTGACCGGCGCTCTCCGCGCACAAAGCATAAACGCCGGTATGGCTCCGGCCGCCGCAGACAGAACACAAAAGGCCGTTTCGGCGGACAGCAGCTCCCCTGACGCGGCGCCGGCCGCCGCACGCATGGCCAGCAGGACGCATAACGTAAGAAGGACTCGACGCTTCCGCTCCTTCCCTCCCGCCGCAGATACAAGCGTACCGATCAGTGACGCGGCGAACGTTGCCGCGGCGCCAAAGGCCGGAAGCTGCGCCTCCGTGATGCGTCCCTCGTAGAGGAGCGCGGATACCAGCAGAGAAAGAATCGCCGCCGCCGCGAGCGCCGCCGTCACGCCGACAGCCGGCGAAGCTCGTAATGCCCCTCCCTCCTTCTTTCCTTTGAGCATAAAAAAACCTCCCGAGAAATAGTCTTTGCAGTACAAGACTATTCCCCGGGAGGCGTTTTCATGACTGACGCGTGATCTACTGTCTGTTCGCCGAGGCCGCGTTCGTCGATATGCCCCATTTGGCGATCTTGATACGGACTCTGTCCTCGCCGGTCTCAAAGGTGACGAAATCGTCGTTCATTTCGACGATCGTTCCCACCATACCGCCGATGGTCGTGATCTCGGTGCCTACCGAGAGAGAGTCGCGCATTTCCTGCTGCTGCTTTTTACGCTTTTTCTCCGGACGGACCATGAGAAAATAGAAAATCGCTATGATGACGACAATATAGATGACGATAGTCACGCCGTTGCCGCCGCTGCCGCTTCCAAACATATTAACCCTCCAATGGATATAAAGTACTATTTATTATAATGGCATGGCGGCGCAAATGCAAGCATTTTCGTCATGCCGGAGGAATTATTTGCCATTTTCGGCCGCCGCTCAGATGCGGACGGCCAATTTTTCTGTGAACTCCCGGCGGAACGCCTCAAAACGCCCCTCCTCGATGCTCTCACGGATACGACGCATGAGCTCGTTGTAGAAATACAGGTTGTGCATCACGCAGAAGCGCAGCGCCAGGATCTCCCCGCAGCGCATGAGGTGCCGGACGTAGCCGCGCGAATAGCGCGCGCAGACGGGACAGTCGCAGGACGGGTCGATCGGCCCGCCGTCGAGCTTATATTTTTCGTTGTTTATGTTGTGGATGCCCTCCCACGTGAAAAGGTGGCCGTGCCGGCCGTTGCGCGCAGGCATCACGCAGTCGAAGAAATCGACGCCGCGGGCCACCGCCTCGATGATATTGGACGGCGTGCCGACGCCCATGAGATAGCGCGGTCTGTCCTTCGGCGCGTACTGCTCGACCGTTTCGATGATATCGTACATCTCCTGCGTCGTTTCACCGACAGCCAGACCGCCAATCGCGTAGCCGGGCAGGTCAAGCTCGGCGATGCGCTTCATGTGCTCCACGCGGATATCGGGGAAATTCGCGCCCTGGTTGATGCCGAAGAGCACCTGGCCGGGGTTTACCGTGTCGGGCAGTGCGTTCAGCCGCTCCAGCTCCGCTTTGCAGCGGATGAGCCAGCGCGTCGTGCGGGCGCTTGAGTCCTCGACGTACTTTCTCGGCGAGGGTATCTTCACGCACTCGTCAAAGGCCATCGCTATATCGCTGCCGAGCGCCGACTGTATCTGCATGCTCTCCTCCGGACCCATGAAGATGCGGCGTCCGTCGACGTGGGAGGCAAAGGTGACGCCCTCCTCCGTGATCTTCCGCAGGCCGGCGAGCGAAAAGATCTGAAAGCCGCCGCTGTCGGTGAGGATGGGCCCGTCCCACTTCATGAACCCGTGCAGACCGCCGAAGGCCCGCACGACGTCCTCGCGGGGGCGTACGTGCAGATGGTAGGTGTTCGACAGCTCGATCTGGCAGCCGATGCGCCGAAGGTCCTCGTCCGAGAGACCGCCCTTGATGGCCGCCTGCGTCCCCACATTCATGAAGACGGGCGTCTCCGCCGCGCCGTGGGGAGATGTGTAACGGCCGCGCCGGGCCCTGCCGTCGGTACTAAGCAGCTCAAACATTTCCAAGCCCTCCGCAGATGAACATCGCATCCCCGATTGTATCTTTGTATAGGACACGAATAATGTATTGAATAATACAGGATACTCATTGACAGACGGCAGAATGTACCTGCACATCGTCCACAAAATTTGCCATATAACTACCTTATTTTCACCCTGCTTTTTCTCTACTATATCACAAATCTTTCATTTGTAAATCAATAAATGCCGGGAGGAAAACTCCTCCCGGCAATGCTCATTTATCGGTTTTCAAGGTTCACTCGCCCCGCGTTTCTTTGGCGGCATAGATGGCATCCACGACTCTTTTGTCGGCGTAGAGCTCGCTCAGCTCGTCGCTCAGGTCGTTCACCAGATCGGCGAGGATGGCGACAAGCCCTTGGAGTCTCTCGTCCGCGTCCGTCATGTAAAGCTCGTCGATGGCGCAGATGACGGCGTTGATCTTGGTGCTGTCGAAAATGGCTGCTTCAAGGTGTCTGTTCATGCTGATTATCTCCTCCGTAAGCTGCAAATCATCAAGGAGCACGCCCGGCAGGGAAAGTTCGATATCCTGCTTGTATTCATGTTCGACCGCATCGGGCGCATCGCCGACGAGACGCCCTTTGTTGTGGAATGGTTCGTCCGCAACGGCATCCGCGTATGGAGCTGCAAGGAGGGCGAGCAGCG
>JAFZQQ010000273.1 GCA_017620315.1 Oscillospiraceae bacterium
CGTAAAACCTTGCCAGCGCCGTGACGCTGAACGGGCTCAACTCAATGTCGTCGTTGGCCTTGTAGCTGCCGAGCGCCGACTTCGATATGCCGGTCTGCGGCTATTCCAGCGTCAGGCGCCGCTCCACGCGCAGATCCTTCAGCCGCTCCGCGTTTGTCAGTTTGATATACACCGTTTGCGCCCCCTTTTCTTCCATTATAGCACATCATTTCCGAGAACGTGGAAATTTTCGTTTTTCGGCGCGATTTCCTACCTCTCGGATATACGGGAGACAGCCCGTTTTTTCGCTACGATGGTCATGCGCAGCGCAAAGTACCTTGAAAACAGCATGATCGTCCGACGAGGATATGTCCCCCGGCGAAGTACCGCATCCGCATACCAAGGGGAACGAAACGCCGCTGACACAGCAGGGGCAGGAACGGCGTCGGGGAGAACGGCAAAAAACGGCACTCAAAATCAATCCATGTGAAATCCGCGAAAAACAGCAATCAAAAAAGCCGCAATCCATACGGAACAGCGGCGCGCCGGAGAGCGAACATGATACGTCGCGCCATGTGCGTTTTCATCGTTCCGCGTGACCTCATGCGAAACCGCGAAACGCGAACCCCGCTCCTGCGAGCTGGGCATCATGGGCGGCGTTTCTGTCCGCTCCGGCGGCATCAACATTTTTCGCCCGTCAACGTATCCGCCCCGCGAAAGCGAAAACGCGGCGCGCCGACGAGCGAACAGAAAAAGGAGTTTTGAATATGAACACCAGAAATGAGATCAAGGCGATCATCGTGCGCGAGGGCATGACCATGAGCGAGGTCGTCGAGAAGATGGCGGAGCAGTACGGGTGGAGCGCCAGCGTCCCGAACCTTTCGGGCAAGCTGCGGCGCGGCTCCCTGCGATACCATGAAGCCGTCGAGCTGGCCGACGCGCTGGGCTACGATGTGGTCTGGCAAAAGCGTAAGGAGCGAAGATGAGCGATACGTCCCGGCAGACCACAGCAAAGCGCACGCCGGACTGCGTGACCGAGGTGCGCGTCGGCAACACGATCCTCACCGTCAAGGGCTACTTCAAGCAGGACGCGACCGAAACCGCCGCCGACAAGATGGCAAGAGCGATCACGGCAGAGGCGGCGACGGGCGCGCTGCGCACAGCAGGATGATTGCAAAGAGGTCAGCGTCAAATTCGGCGCTGACCTCTTTGCAAAAAAATTACACCTGTCCGAACAGCGCGGCCAGCTCCTCCGCCGACTCCTGCATCCCGCGCCCGATCCACTCGTTGACAATGCCGAATACGCTGTAGGCTACGAACGATTTAGCATATGCCTCGGCGTTCGACACATCGGGCGAAAGTTTGTTGATTTTCTTAATGGTGTCGAGCAGAATCAAGGAGCAGTCGTTTTTGTAAAGCAGCGTGTAAAACTGCTCATGCTCTTTATAATGCAGCATGAGATGATACAGCAGTTTTGGGACATTATCCTCGTCTCCCTCTGCCTGATACTTGTCGTTCCATTTCTCCACAAGCGTTTGATCGTATCGTTGCAGCACCGCTTCTTTGCTTTCAAAATTGCGGTAAAAGGACATTCGCCCCACGCCTGCCGAATCGCAAAGCTCGGTGATAGAGATGTCCTTGAGCTGTTTTTTCCGCATCAATTCCAGCAGGGCGCTTGTAATATGCTCTACGACATATACGTTGCGCGCTTCGTTGCTCTGCGATGATACATTTCGAGCCTTTTGTACCATTTTCTTTTCTCCTATTGACAAAAATCTGGGTTAGCCCATATAATTCGGTTCGATGGTTCAAATGTATCAGCGGCAGAACGATTATAGGACAAATAAAGAAAGTTGTCAAGGGGTAAGGTCATATGTCGATCACAACGAAACGTATCATCATCTTTCTTGTGCTGATCGCCGTCGGTTTCGTGCTGGGACGGCTCGCCGTGCGCGCCGTGATGAATCTGATGCTCGGCGGCACATTATTCGGAGGGAACTTCCTATGAAAACAAGAGCTGAGAAGAAAGCGAGGCGGGCAGGCGTGGGACTGTACATTCTGGCGTTTGTGCTGGCGTTCGGCGCGGGTGTGATTTCCAAGTTTGCCATTCAACCCGCATGGGCGAAGGAGTATTCCGCCACATGGAGCGACGAGATCGGCACGCTGCAAGCCGATCTTGCCTACGGCGAGGGCGAGGCGAACAAGTTCGACCTCTATCTCCCCAAAGACTCTTCCAAAGGCAGCTACGGCCTCGTGGCCTATCTTCACGCGGGAGGATTTACCTCCGGCGACAAGGCCGACGACAAAGACACGCTGGCTTGGCTCTGTTCCAAGGGCTATGTCGCGGCGGGCATCAATTACACACTTCGTACCGATACGAACACGGCAAGCGTACTCAGCCAGTCCAATGAGATCAAGGCCGCAATTCCAAAGGTGGTTGAGGCGGCGGAAAGCGCAGGCTATCATATCGACAAACTGACGATGGCGGGAGGCTCCGCCGGTCACGCGCTGGCAATGATCTACGCTTACCGCGACGCGAAAGATGCTCCCGTCCCCGTTGTGCTTACCTATGGCGCGGTGGGGCCGTCGAGTTTCTATCGAGAGGATTGGGGCATTTTCGGCGCGGACGTGAGCGACGAGGCGGCAATCGGCTTGTTTAGCGTGATGAGCGGCACGGAAATCTCCGCAGACGAACTTCATGACGGCAGCTACCTTGAAAAGATGAAGCCCATCGCTGCCGCGGAGTGGGTGACGCCCGACGCGCCGCCCACGGTGGTCGCCTACGGCACACACGACAGGATGCAGCCGTTCCTTGCATCCCTGCGTTTGAAAACGGCACTCACGGAAAACGGCGTCGATTTCCAATACTTTGAGTTTCCTCACTCCGGCCACGGGCTGCAAAATGACAACGCCGTTTCGAAACAGTGGATGGAAGCCATCGAAGAATATCTTGAAAAATATATGCCGGTAGATTAAGGAGAAAGAAATGAAGAAAATGCTAAAAGTAATAGGTATCATCGTGCTCGTGGTAGCGATATTGGTTATACTGGTTCTCGTGGGACTAAACCGTCTATCCAAAATGCCCAGTGTGCCGGAGGACTATGTGACAAAAGTGAAAACCGGCGGAGAAATCGAGGCCAAATACCTCGCCATGGGAGAGCATGAGGTCAGCTACTTTGAGAGCGCAGCCATGATGAGCTTCGAGAAGTATGAAATTTACTATCCGTCAGATATCGCAAGTTTTGATGAAGCTCTTCCCGCTGTTGTATTTGTAAACGGAACGGGCGCAAAAGGTTCAAAATATCCGGCTCTCCAAAAACATCTCGCGTCTTGGGGATTTATCACGATTGCGACGGAGGAAGAACACGCATGGAACGGTTTTTCCGCCGAAATGAGCGTTCGTTACCTTGAAATCCTGAATGGGTTTGAGGGTGAATTGAATGGTCAGGCAAATCCATTTTTTGGTAAGATTGATATTGATCGTATAGGTATTACCGGTCACTCTCAGGGCGGCTTCGGTGTGGTCAACGCGATCACCACGGAACGGCATCACGAGAATTACAAAGCAGCGGTAATTTTGAGCTCAAACGCGCAAACGAACGAGGCGCTACAATGGGAGGCTGACGCTACAAAAATCCAAACATCAACCATGATTATCGGTTCCACCGGAAATACAGATATGGCGCTTGCTCCGCTGAATAGTTTGCAAACACTTTACGGACAAATCCCTGAAGGAGTGTCGAAGGTGTTGGCGCTCCGAAATGACGCAGACCATGGCCAGATGCTTTACTATGCAGACGGTTATGTAACAGCATGGTTTATGTGGCTGCTGCAGGGCGATATCGAAGCTGCAAAGGCATTTTCCGGTGATGCACCGGAGCTTTTATCCAATGCATTGTATCAAGACCAACAGATAAATATCCACTAATACGGCAAGCGGCGGGGATTGTTCCCCGCTGCCCGTTCGCTTATGCGTAAATCAGATCATGGTTTACGATCTCCATTGCCCTGTCCCGGATGTTGTTCATACACTGCACCCACAGCATTTGATCCTGGGCCTTGAGCTGCTCCGTTACACCCTCACGCTCTGCC
>JAFZQQ010000274.1 GCA_017620315.1 Oscillospiraceae bacterium
AGCGCGTCGGATCTTGACAAGGCAAACCTGTACTTTATCCTTCTGAACGCCTTTAATCACTACAAGAGCGAGGGAAAAACGGAAGTGTCCGCTCACCTGAGCTTCCTGATCGCCTATTATCTGTTCATGTGCTTTCTTCCACCGGCGTCCGGCGATTTGGCGATGCACTACATCGAGCAGGCGATCGCTCTGTATCCGACCGAGCAGTATGAGCAATGGCGCGAGCATATACGGGAAGGGAATTGAGGTGCTTCTATGAAAAGATTTGTCACAATGCGGGAGCTTGGGCAAATGTTGCTCGGCTGGGCGGCGGTCATGGCGGTGCTGTTCCTGTGGGAACTGCTGGAGATTAGCGAAGTGGTACATATCATGGCGTTCGGTATCGTCCTGCGCCCGCTGTGCGCGGCGATATTCGGTGTGTGGATCGCGTCGCGGCACGCGCGGGGCGTCACGCAGATCGACTGGCGCGGCGTGTGCATCTATCTGCTTGTCTGCGTCATCCTGTTTCTGACGTTTGTTCTGTATGATAAGACGCTGGGACTTTGGTGGTTCTCCGACCGCTTGCAAAGATTGCTCGGCGTGGATACCTTTGACCAGGCGGTTTTTGACTATTACTATCACGGCGGCATCCGCTGGAACGCGCGCTGGCTTTCATATTGGTTTCTGATGTTGTGCTATTTTGACGTCTGGCCATGGGCGGCGCTCGCGGCGGAGGTCGCAGTTTACCCGATTGCAAAGCTTATCTGCATTAAGCGGCAGTCAAAAGCGCGCACAGGCAATACAAAGCAGGTTATTTCCTCGACCGAAGCGCCCGCGCCGATTGGAATTGAGCAATAATAATGTCAAATTTTGCCACGTTCAATCGTTATATATTATGGAAGAGTAATTTGCCGCTCAATGCGGTGAAATAAGAGTACAAAAAAAGACGAAGGAAAGGAATTGACAAGGAGGTTACGATCATGTTCAAACCAATCGCGGTATCCCACAGAGAGCCGATGCCCAATATGCAATACGGTGACGCCGTACAGGTGAAACCGTCATCGAAAGAGGAAGCTGCAATCGCGTACCGCTATCAGCATACGAATGAATTCACGAAGTGGGTCAGCGATACACCTGCGCCAATCGGTCAAACGATGGCGATTGGCTCCGAAAAAATCAAGCAAATTGAGAAAAGCCTCAACGAAAAGCTGCGTGACGGTTCTTTGTTGAAAAACGCGGTCGATCTGACCGACCGTTTTGAGCCGGTCAGCCGTCCACCGTTAGAAACAACAGCGGACGATGGGAAAAGAATCGTAGAGAACAAAAGCCAGTTGTTCTTTATTGAGCATAATCAACCGTGGGCCACAACTTCAGGCATGGCAAGCAACGCCGCAAAAAGCGGATGGCCGACACATGGTTTTCTCTATGAGGGTACTGAGTTTTTGACCGAGGCTGCGAAAGAATACGGTACGTTGGGTGACGACGAGGTATTTCGCCACCGCAATATTTGGGATGGAAACTTTGTAAATAGTTCGCTGGATTTTTTCACGAACGGAAACTACACCGAGGACGACGTGCGCCGGATGCAGGATCAGATGACCGATCTTGTGCGTGAGCTTGGCAAGCAGATCAAGAACGGTGAGACGCTTGATTTCAGCAAGGCACAGACCAAGCTGACAGTGGGCGGCGTGGATACGACGCTCTCCGAGCTGCTGGATATGCAGAAGACCGGGCGGGTGGTTTCGGAGGACTTGGAGGAACAGATCGGCATCGGCAACCATATCATGACGGATGTGTTCGGACAGATCGGCATTGCCAAGGCGATGGGCAACGCCTACGGCGCGGCGTGCGGCAGCGAGCTCGGCACGAAGTTTTCCGAGGCTGTAGACCGCTTGTACGATAAGACGATCTCCGTGATAGAACGGGAGGGGAAACGAACCGTCGAGCAGGCAAAGGACGGCTCTGGGTATTACCATTGCGCGCCTCAGATCTATCAGGATGTAATGGATGCCGACCTTAAAATCGCGGATATGTTTTCCAAGCTGGATACCAGCAGCAAGGAAGCGGCGAGAACCGATTTCAGCGCGAAGCTGAAGCAGGCGGACTCGATCATTGACGCCTACTGCCGCAAGCATGGTCTGCCGTCCGATTCCTTTAAGCCGGCGAGTGCCAAGGATCGCCTGAAAAAGTACATGGAGTCGTGGCTGAACGGATGAGCGGACTGCACTCTCTACGGCGCTTCGTCGACTCATTTGTCGGCGTAGCGCCCGCGCCGCCCGGCGGCGATGAAATAATAAAAGGAGGCTGATGCCCTATGAAATATATGAAGCTGATGAGAGCTGCTCTGTTTATCATCGTGGTTGTAGCAGGCGGCTCGCTGGGGCATATCCTGCTAGATGTTCCAAACGTCATAAAAGGGAGCGTTTTTTTGGTTGCTTGCTTACTTGTGGGGTGGATTATGCACAAAATTGAAAGCAAGCTGCAAAAATCAGAAAGCGAAAAACAGAAAGATACTTGATACACCGCAGCGCCCGCGCCGGATCGCGGCAGGAGGAAAGCATTATGAAAAAACGAACGGCTGGAATCACTGCGCTGGTCGCGCTGCTTGCGGAATACCTTGTGATCCGCTACCCGCTTTTACAGATGCACCGCATGAAGGAGTGGCCGCTTGACCTTGTTGCTGCGGCGCTCGTCATATCGGGTATTGCCGTTTGGGTAAAGAACAGTATGGTTCCCGTCTGTGCCGCAATCGGCTATGCTGCGGGCTTTGCGGCGGGCTACTTCTTTCAAACAAGCGATCCGATCAAAATGACAAACAACTTGTGGATCATCTGGACGGTAACGACGCTGGGCTTCATAGTGCTGGGAGTGATCCTGTCCGTAGTGAAAGCAAAGTAGCAGAAAAGTAGAAAAGCGCCCGCGCCGGATAGCGGTGATAGGTAAGCGGAAACTGCTCCGGGACAAGGGCGAGGTTTGCGGCTCCGCCCTTGTTTCCATGTTCGGGCGTGCAAAATACGTCTCACCGTGAGACGCATTTACGTGCCGCGAAAAATTTTTGAAAATTTTTCGAGATTTTTCATCCGTCGGCACTACGTTTGTCGTCTTATATATTAGAGGGTTATTTAGAAAGGATGGTGCGAATGGAGGACAAAGAGATCATAGACCTCTATTTTGCGCGCTCCGAGGATGCGATCAAACGCACGGACGGGAAATACGGGTTATATCTGAAACATCTGGCGAACAGCATTCTCCGCAGCCTTGAGGACTCGGAGGAGGTCGTAAACGATACCTATATGAAAGCGTGGGATTCCATGCCTCCGGCAAGACCGAACTTTTTGCAGAACTTCCTCGCGCGGATCACCCGCAACCTGTCGCTTGACCGGCTGAAATACCTGCTTGCACAGAAACGCAGTCTTGACGCGGTTGACCTGTTCAGCGAGCTGGACGATTGCGTTCCGGCCCCGCAGGGCGATCCGGGCGAGAACTGCGACGCGGAGCAGATCGGCGCGTCCATCAACAGCTACCTGCGGTCGATCAGCAATCTTGACCGCGCCGTTTTCCTCTCCCGCTACTTCTACGCGCAGACGATTGAGGAAATCATGCGGGACTACAACATATCGCAGGGGAAAGCAAAGTACATCCTCTCCTGCGCCCGCTCCGGGCTCAAGGCACAGCTTGAAAGGGACGGTGTTACGGTATGACCTACATGAATATCGCGGAGGGCTTTTCGTATGTTGACGATGAGTACCTCTGCATGGTGGAGCAGGTAAAGAAGCAGCGGAAAACGTGGCGCATCGCTTTGAAAAGAGTCGCCATGTTCTTCCTCGCCCTGCTGGTCGGCGCGAGCGTATGGCTTGCCGTGGACGAGGGCGCTCGCGCGGCGTTCCAACGGTGGGTGCGCGAGGTGTACGAAAACAGCGTGGTCTATCGTTTCTTTGGCAGCCCA
Organism: Oscillospiraceae bacterium; assembly: GCA_017620315.1. GTDB lineage: Bacteria > Bacillota > Clostridia > Oscillospirales > Oscillospiraceae > Hominicoprocola. The sequence continues at coordinate 3,926 of JAFZQQ010000274.1, forward strand.
GAAGAGGCTTTTCCGCAGTATGAGCTAAAGTGGGTGCCAGAGGGATATGAGCTGGAAAGTGAAATCGAAAGTGTTGACAGCAATAACAAGCAAAAAGACATTCTGTACGAAAACAGAGAAACAGGTGACAGCTTCATTTTTAGCTATCAGTCATTCTCCGAAGATATATCCATGACTATTGGCGGTTATGAAGATCAAGCAATGCCCGAATCCGAGCCATGCACAATCAACGGGCTTGATGGAACCTATTACCCGAAAGATTGCTTTGGCGTTAGCAATCTTGTCTGGACAGATGATAAGCATGGTATAGTGCTTTCGATAGATAGCACATTGGATAAGGACACGATGCTGCGCAT
>JAFZQQ010000275.1 GCA_017620315.1 Oscillospiraceae bacterium
CGCGGGCGACGTCGTTCGGAGCGCTGCGGTGATAGTAGCAGCCGGGAAGGGTCTTCTCGTTGAGCTTTATCATCTCGCCGGTCGCCATGCCCTCCTTGCGGAGCTCCTCGAGCTGCTCCTCGGAGCCGTCGATCCATACGACCTTGTCGGGCTTTGTCAGAGCGACCTGCTCGTCGATCCAGTCCAAAACCGCTTTGTTTTTCGTAAGCGCCATATATATTTCTCCTTCTCTTAAAGTGATATTACACGTGAAAGCGTGATGGTTCTACGTAAATGATAAGCCTTTTCGCGTCAAAATACAATCAACTATTTAATCAAAAAGTACAGAATATGCGGCGGAAATCTTGTCATTTCTCTACTGCGCGCTCTGCGCGGGAAAACCGCGGGAGTCAAGGTTTGATTTGTGCATACCCCGTCTGCAGAGACAGATCGATCACGCTGCGTATTCTCTCCCACTCCGCATCCGGCAGGTCGATAGTCTGCCTGCATACTGCGAGGCATCCATTTAGTTGAAAATACAGCAGGGCCCGCAGAGCGGTGTCGTCGGCATGATCCCCCCTCTGCCGCAATCCGGCAACAAATGAGGCCTCATTGATCCGCATGATACGGTTGATCGCCTCCGTACGCAGTTCGTTTGAAAAGAACAGCGGCCTGTATTTCCTGCTGTTCCGCAGAAAAACACACAGCGGGTAGCCGCAGGACGGCTCTATCACCGCGCTTGTGAGCTGCTCAAAAACTCCGTTGACATTCTGAAGAGCGTCTGTAAACAGTTCGTCCAGTATCTCGGAGATGTTTTTGTAATGCAGATACAGCGTTCCGCGGCTGATCTCCGATTCCCGGCAAATATCCGCCACGGTGATAGCCGAATACGTCTTTTCCTCCAGAAGCTTCAGCAGGGCATCCTTTATTACCATACAGGTATAGCGCGTTCTCCTGTCCTGTTTCATCTCTGCCATAAATATCCCTCCAATCCTGCTGTTTTCAGAATACACATGAAAACGCTTCCAGTCAATCATGAACATTTATCGTTATTGTGTAAATAAACGTCGTGATCTGTAAAAAAACGTTCAAGAACGATATTCCCGCTCCTGATATAATTCAATAAAAAGAATAGCTTCCGAGCCTGTGTTCCTAAATGGGCTGCCACATGGAGCGCAGGCCTAAATGACAATCTCGTCGTTTGCGGGGTCGATGGGGAAACCAATCGGCCTTCACTTTGAAAAGGAAAGCGCGGCTTGCTGATCGGCCTTTGCCGGTCGGCGGCGGTAAGATGCCGTTTTGTCTTTTCAAAGCGGCGCTTTTGCATTTTCGGAGCATTCTTTTTGAATCATTCGGAGGTGCAATACTATGAAAAAAACACTGGCTATTCTTCTTGCGGTAATCGTACTGATGTCTTGCCTGACAGCTTGCGGTACCACCGTAAAGGACGCGGCAGAATCGGCAGTCGCCGCTGTCGAAGAGGCAAAGGACACGGCAAAAGAGGCCGTCTCCAATGCGGCAGAGACCGTAAAAGATAAAGCCGAGGAAGTAAAGGACAAAGCAGAGGAAGTAAAAGAAACCACTGCGAATGCCGTCGAGAACGCAGTCAACACAGTGACCGGCAAAGAAGAGGAGTCTCTTCCCGATCTGACGGGACAAACGCTCATGATCTATTGCGGCGCGGGCATGAAGCAGCCGTTCACGAAGATCGCTGAGGCCTTTCAGGAGGCAACCGGCTGTGAAGTGAACGTCACTTACGCAAACGCCGCTCAGATCCAGACACAGATCACAACGGCACAGGAAGGCGCGTTCTTCATTGCCGGTGCTGCCGGAGAAGTCAAGCCGGTCGCGGATTACGTGATCAGCAGCGTCAACCTTGTCAAACACATTCCCGTGCTTGCTGTGGCGGCCGGCAATCCGAAAGGGATCACCGGTATCGCCGATCTCGGAAACGCTGATATCAGCACGGTCATCGGCGATCCCGAGTCAACGCCTATCGGAAAGATAGCGATGCAGGCTTTTCAGGATTTTAATGTTGCCGACAGCGTGACGCTCGTCGCTACCACGACGACCGCGCCGCAGCTTGCCACCGTCATCACTTTGGGCGAGGCGGACGCAGCTATAGTCTGGAAGGAAAACTGCAACGAAGACGGCGTTGAGGTCTGCGATACTCCCGATATGGACGCCTATGTAAAAACCATCCCGGCCGCACGGCTCAGCTTCTCCGAGGACGACGCTGCAGCAGATGCGTTCGGCGCGTTCCTGGAGACTGACGCCGCTAATGCGATCTGGACCTCCTTCGGTTATGAACTGGTAAAATGAAACGGCACGGCATAAGTGCTTTTGTCATTCTGTGTGTCGTTCTGACGCTGCTGACATTGCTGTACATGGGCGGCAATCTGGCTGTGATCACCGTGCGCGGGCTTCAGAGCCTTCCAGATAAGCTGATGCTCCCGGAAACGCTCTTTGCCGTCCGGCTCAGCGTGCGAAGCGCATGTATATCCACATTGCTGTGCTTCGTTCTGGCGATCCCCACCGCCTATATCCTGA
>JAFZQQ010000276.1 GCA_017620315.1 Oscillospiraceae bacterium
AGTGATAGCCCTCCTCCGGGGTCGTGGGGATCGGGTGGATGGACGCGCCGCAGGTGCGCGTCATGGTGTTGTAGTTGGGATAGAACGGCTCGGGGATGAGGATCTCGTCGCCGTCGTCAAGGATGCACTGCAGAGCGATGGCAAGCGCCTCGCTGCCGCCGGTGGTGACAAGGATCTCGCTCTTGTCGAAGTGCATGTCCAGCTTGTCGTAATAGTCCTGAATGGCGTCGATCAGCACGGGCAGTCCCGGAGAGGGAGCGTAGGCGAGGACCGGCTGCTCGAACTTCTTGATGGCGTCAAAGAACGCGGGGGGCGTGATCACGTCGGGCTGGCCGATGTTCAGGTGATAGATGGTCTTGCCCTTGGCCTCCGCGGCGACGGCGTAGGGATGGAATTTACGCATCGGAGAGAGACCGCATTTCTGGACCTTGCTGGAAAATCTCATTGAAATATGCCTCCTTTTATATTGTTGCAGCTGTCAGCGGTTTACCGTTCAGCTGAGCAAGCACAAGCCTGTCGCCCTCGTATTTGAGCTTGAGCAGGAAAAAGGGCTCGTCTGTATCGAGAAGATGCAGGAATATCTTGTCGCCCTCCCAGAGCTTGAGCGAGAGCAGCCTTTTTTTGTCGATCCACTCAAGCTCGCCCTCGTCGCAGCCGCGAAGCTCGCCCGTCCACGCGTCGGCGGTGAACAGGTGCATATACTCCGTTGCCCAGGTGTCGGATATGAAGGTGACGATTCCCCGGCAGCGCCAGCTTGTCAGCGTAAGGCCGGTTTCCTCCTTTGCCTCGCGCAGCATACACTCCTCCGGGGACTCGTCGCGCTCGAATTTGCCGCCCACGCCTATCCACTTGTCGCGGTTGAGGTCGTTCTCCTTCTTCGTGCGGTGAAGCATCAGATATTTGCCGCCGCGCTCGATGTAGATCAGCGTGGAGTTTATCGCAGGTTTGTCATGATTCATGTCTGTATCCCTTATGAAGTTCTTCCGAACGCACATATTGGATTATACAAAATCCACGCGCGTTTTTCCACCCGGCAGAGCGAATTCTCGCAATTGAACAAACGAAGCGGGCGTTATTCGTGTAAAGCGACAAGTCAGCCGGTCTCCGAGTCAAAGATATGCAGATGCAGCTCGCGCGAGAGGTATTCCAGCGCGTGGCCGCCGCCGATGCTGTTGCCTTTCTCATCCAGCGACGGGCCGAAGGTGCCGATGCCCATCCGGTTTTCAACGCTCGCCATGATCCCTCCGCCGACGCCGCTCTTGCATGGGATGCCGACGCGCACGGCAAACTCTCCGGAGCGGTCGTACATACCGCAGGTGAACATCAGCGTCTTGACGGTGCGCACGGTCTGCGCGCTGAGCAGGCGGATGCCGTTTTCGGGGTGTACGCCGCCGTTTGCCAGGACAAGCCCCAGTCCCGCCAGCGAGCGCGCGGTGATGCTCAGCGAGCAGAGCTTGAAATAGAGGTCGACCGTCTGCAAAACGTCGCCGGTAAGCACGTCCTTGCTCTTGAGCAGGTAGCCGATCGCGCGGTTGCGGTCGCCGGTCTCGGATTCGGAGCGGTACACCGCCTCGTCAAGCACGATGTCATCGTCCATGCATATGGCGCGCACAAACTCCAGCAGGTCGCTGAACGCAAAGGTCGGCGCAAGCAGGTTGATGATCTCGATCGCCCCGGCGTTTATCATAGGGTTGAACGGGCGGTTGCTCGCGGTGTCGAGCTTGAGGATGGAGTTGAACGCGTCGCCCGAGGGCTCCATCATCACATGGGAGAAGACCTTGTCGAAGCCCTCCTGCTGCAGGGCCGCCGCAAGGCAGACGACCTTGCATATACTCTGCATCGTGAATCGCTGTTCAACGTCGCCGTACTCCACGGTCTTTCCGTCCGGCGTCTTGATGCAAAGCCCCAGATACACAGGGTTTGCCTTTCCGAGCTCGGGGATGTAATCGGCGACCCTTCCGTTCATCAGAAACTGCCGTCCGTATTCCCACGCAGCCTTTGCGGTTTCCTGAAGCATAGCGTCATCTCCTTACATATGGCACAGTATAACAGGCCCGCATAAAAAAGTCCACATGCAAATCAGTTCATTCGCATAACCTCAACACAGTAAAAAGGCGGCTTTCGCCGCCTTTTTGCCGTTACATTTCCACCGTTATGTTGTCCGTGCCGTGTTCCTCAAATTCGCCGAGGTATTCGTCCATTCGCTCGCAGAGCTCGTCGTAGTTCTCCGGGGTCGGGGATTCGCTGTCCATATCCCGCAGAGCCAGCTCCTGCGCGAGGATCTCGAAAAACATCGTGTCCTCGTACGCCATGATAGCCTCGTGTATGCCTCCGTCCGCAAACGCGCGCGAGGGAATGAGCTCGCCCTTGTAGGATTCCACCAGCGAAACCATGCCCTGATCGATGCAATGCGAGAATACTGCGGTCTCAACGTCGTCGTAGTCGCGTATGCGGTCATCGCCGCGGGTCGAGTTTATGACCCAGTTGCCGATGTAAACGAGATCGAGAAGACGGCGGAACTGTTTGTCCGTAAGATTCAGATCCATATTTAACGCCTCCTTCGGGTAGCCCGGGCCCCAGCGTTCGGGGGCTCGGAGCAAACGATGTATTGTCTGAATTCATTATAGCAGATTTTTTCAAAAAAGCTATAGGAAAAAAGGGGAAAGCGGAGTATAATTTCAGTCATGGAAAAAAACGTGACAATTACAGTGAAGAGCCTTGAGTCGGCGTATACCGTGCGCGGAACGATGCGCCGGGACGCCGGGGCGCTCCTCCTCGCCTATGAGGAGCCCGCAGAGTTAGAGCTCGGCGGCGTCTCCACGGAGCTTGAGCTGCGTGGCGAACGCGCGGTGCTCAGGCGCAGCGGCGCGGTGAGCAGCGAGCTGCGCTTCGAGGTCGGCGCGCCTCACAGTTCATTATATGAGACGGCATACGGATGCTTTCCTGCCGAGTTGACGACGCATGCGCTGCGCGCGCGCGTCGGCGAGCGCGGCGGGCTTATCGAGCTGCGCTATTCGCTTTGCCTCGGCGGCGCGGCTGACGAGCACAAGCTGAAAATACTGATAAAGACGGAGGAATAAAGCATGAGCGGAAAGGTCGCGCTGATAACGGGCGCTTCGAGGGGCATAGGCCGCGCGGTCGCGGCAAGGCTCGCCCGGGAGGGCTATGCCGTGGGGATCAATTACCATGAGCGGAAGGACAAGGCCGACGAGCTGGTCACAGAGTTGACCGCCGCGGGCTGCCGCGCGGTCGCAATACAGGCGGACGTGGCGGTGCGCGCCGAGGTGGACGCCATGGTCCGCCGCGTCGAGGATGAGCTGGGCGCGGTGACGCTGCTGGTGAGCAACGCCGGCGTCGCCGGTCAGGCGCTTTTTCAGGACGTCACCGACGAGCTTTGGGAGCGCTATTTCGCCGTCAACCTCAACGGCGCGCGCCACGCGATACAGGCGGTGCTGCCTCATATGCTGCACGAGCACTCGGGCTGCATCGTGACCGTCTCGTCGATCTGGGGCCTGCACGGCGCGAGCTGCGAGGTGACCTATTCCTGCACAAAGCACGCGCTCATCGGGCTCACGCGATCGCTCGCAATGGAGCTGGCGCCCTCCGGCATCCGCGTCAACTGCGTCGCTCCGGGCGTCATAGACACGGACATGGTGCAGGTGCTCGGACAGGAGACGCTGGATGACCTCGCGCGGCAGACGCCGCTGGGAAGGCTTGGAAGGCCGGAGGAGATCGCCGCCGCGGTCGCGTTTCTCGCGTCGGACGAAGCCGGCTTCATCACCGGTCAGGTGCTGACCGCCGACGGAGGCTTTCTGCCCTGAATCACAGCATGGGGAAGCGCGACGCCTTGTGCTCGGCAAGCGCGGAAACCAGCGCGTCGACGTCGCTTTTCTGAGTGTCCGGCCCGAAGCTTACCCGGATCACTCCCGCCTTTTCCTTTTTTGAAAGCCCCATTGCCTCATAGACATGGCTTGCTTTTCCTCTGTGACAGGCGCTTCCGGCGCTGATGCAGATGCCGTGGCCGCCAAGCTCTTCAACGATGTTCGCGGAGGGATAGCCGACAAGCGACACCGCGATGATATGCGGCGCAGTACCCTCGCCCACGCGCACAACGCCGTCGATGGAAAGCAGGGCGTCAAGAGCATACGTCTTGATTTCCTCCATGTGCGCGAGCGCGGCGTCAAGTCTCGCCGCGCGGAGCTCGACCGCCTTTGCAAAGCCCGCAAGCTGCGCCGTTGCCTCCGTTCCGGAGCGGCGGCCGTCCTCCTGTCCTCCGCCGGCAAGAAGCGGCAGCGGCTTTTTGACGCGCTCGCCGAGGAAGAGAGCGCCGACGCCCTTTGGCGCGCCGAGCTTATGTCCGCTGACCGAGATGAGATCCGCGCCGAGCTCCGCGGCAGAAAAGCGTACCTTCAGAAAGCCCTGCACCGCGTCGGTGTGCAGCAGCGCCTTTGAGCCGCGTGAGCGCAGCAGCTCCGCGATCTCGCGCACGGGCAGCACGCAGCCGGTCTCGTTGTTGACAAGCATAACGCTCACGAGCGCCGTGTCGGCGCGCAGCGCCTGTTCGACCTGCGCCGCGGTGATGTTCCCGTCGCGTCCGGGCTTCAGGTATGTGACCTCCCAGTCCTCGGACTCAAGTATGCGGCAGGGCTCCAGCACCGCGCTGTGCTCTATTGCCGTTGTGACGATGTGTTTTCCCTCGTGCCGCATCTGATGGGCGGCAAGGCGCAGCGCCCAGTTGTCGCTCTCCGTTCCGCAGGAGGTGAATACAAGCTGACGCGGCTCGCAGCCGAGCGCGTTCGCAACCGTCTCGCGGCAGCGTTCGACAAGCGTTTTTGC
>JAFZQQ010000277.1 GCA_017620315.1 Oscillospiraceae bacterium
AATTATCCCGGCGTTGCGGGTATCGGTGAGAAGACTGCGACGGAGCTTATCCAAAAATACGAGACCGTCGACGCGATCTATGAAAAGCTCCCCGATATCGAGGCCAAGCCGGCCGCAATAAAAAAGCTTATCGAAGGCGAGGCGGGCGCGAGGCTTTCCTATCGCCTGGCGACGATCCTGACCGACGCGCCGCTGGAGTTCAAGGCGGCGGACAACATGAGAAAAGCGCCCTCTGACGCGCTCTATCCCCTGTTTTTAAAGCTCGAGTTCAACAAGCTCATCGAGGCTTACAAGCTCACGCCGAGCGCGAATATACCGGCGCGGCAGGACGCGCCCGAGAAGGCAGACGTCACAGTGACCGCGGAGCCGGTGGAGGACGCTGCCGGGGCTGAGAGGCTGCTTGCGCTCTGGCGCGCGGCGGAGCATGTGACGCTGCTCGCACTCCCGGATCTCACCGGTATCATCGTCGACTGCGAGGAGAGCGGAAACACCGTCGTTTCGGCGGAGCTGTTTTTCGAGAGGTACAACGGGGACTGGAACGCGCTTTTGCGAGCACTGTTTTCCGGGGATATCAAAAAGGTCTCGCACAATGTCAAGGATCTTATGCGCGTGCTTCTTGAAAACGGACTCCCCGCGGAGGGCTTTGTGTTCGACACCGCGCTCGCGGCGTATCTGGTCGACGCGACCGCAGGAAGCTATGAGATAGACAGGCTGTTTGTATCCTATTTCCGCCACGAGCTTGTAAAGCCCGCGCATCTTGAAAGCGAGGCGTTCTCTATGCTCGGCGACCGCCTCGCCGCGGAGACCGCGTTCCACGCCTACACCGCGGCGGTCGGCGCGCTTTATGAGGCGCTTCGTCCCGCGATAGATGAGCGCGGTCTGCACGAGCTGTATTACGACGTGGAGCTGCCACTGTGCGCGGTGCTTGCGCGGATGGAGACCGCCGGCTGCCTTGTGGACAGAAGGGCGCTTGCAGAATTCGGAGATATGCTTGAAAAACGCACGGCCGAGATGGAGACGCGCATCTATGAGCACGCGGGAGAGCGGTTCAACATCAACTCGCCGAAGCAGCTTGGCGCGGTGCTTTTCGAGAAGCTTGAGCTTCCGCATGGAAAGAAGACGAAAACCGGCTGGTCGACGAACGCGGACGTGCTTGAAAAGCTGCGCTGGGAGCACCCGATCGTCGAGGAAATACTGGAGTACCGCCGGTATGCGAAGTTTAAATCGACCTATTGCGACGGGCTTTTGAAGGTCATCGCCCCCGACGGGCGGATACACACGAGTTTTCAGATGACCGTGACGGCGACGGGGCGCCTTTCGTCGACCGAGCCGAACCTGCAGAACATACCGACGCGCTCGGAGCTCGGCAGCGAGTTCCGTCGTATGTTCATCCCCGCAGCGGGAAGCGTGCTGGTTGACGCGGACTATTCACAGATTGAGCTGCGCCTGCTTGCGCATATCGCCGACGACAAGACCATGCAAAAGGCGTTCAAAAGCGGCGAGGACATCCATGCAGTGACAGCCTCGCAGGCATTCGACGTGCCGATGGAGCAGGTGACAAAGGAACTGCGCTCAAGGGCGAAAGCGGTCAATTTCGGCATCGTATACGGTATCTCGGCATTCTCGCTCGCACAGGATATCGGCGTCCCCGTAGCGGAGGCAAAGCGGTATATCGAAAGCTATCTTGAGCGTTTCTCCGGGGTCAGAGAGTATATGACGGGCGTGGTCGAGCGCGCGAAGGCGGCGGGCTATGTCGAGACGCTGATGCACCGAAGACGCGCTCTGCCGGAGCTTGCGGCGTCAAACTTCCAGACGCGCTCGTTCGGTGAGCGCGTGGCGCTCAATATGCCTATCCAGGGAGCGGCCGCGGACATCATCAAGCTCGCGATGGTGCGCGTGGACAAGCGGCTCCGCGATGAGGATTTGAGCGCAAGGCTTATACTGCAGGTGCACGACGAGCTGATCGTCGAGTGCCCGGAGGCAGAGGCTGAGACCGCCGCGCGTATACTGACGGAGGAAATGGAGCATGCGGTCGAGCTGTCGGTTCCGCTCACAGCGGAGGCGCACTGGGGCAAGAACTGGCTGGAGGCCAAGGGGTAAGGAATGGAGCATTTGAAGAAGAAAGTGCGCATCGTGCCGATGACGCATGAGCATCTTGACGAGGTCGCGGCGCTTGAGAGGATATGCTTTTCAGACCCGTGGTCGCGCAATATGCTTGCCGAGGAGCTTGACAACGCTGTTTCGGCGTATCTTGTCGCGCTCGACACCGAGGACGGCAGCGTCGTGGGCTATGCGGGGCTTATGGTCATCGTCGACGAGGGGTATATCACGAATGTTGCCGTGCGCCCGGAGTCGCGGCGTGCCGGCGTCGCGGGGGCGCTGCTGGATGTGTTCGTCGACTTTGCGAAGGGCAATTCACTCGCGTTTCTGACGCTGGAGGTGCGCGCGTCGAATTACGGCGCCATCGCGCTCTACGGCAGCCGGGGTTTTCGCGGCGTGGGACGACGCGAGAACTATTACGAGCACCCTAAAGAGGATGCGATCATCATGACAAGAGAGTTTGGAGACGAAGATGCTGGAGATGAAGCTTCCAACGGAGGCGCAACTGAGAAGAGTCTATGAGCGCGACCTTGCCGCCGCGTTCCCGCCCGCGGAGCTCAAGCCAATCCGCAGGATGATGCAGGAGCTCGAACGTGGAGAGTACAGACCATGGTGCCTGTTTGAGGACGGCGAGATCGTCGCGGAGGCGTTCGTGTGGACGGCGGTTCCCGGCTTTTGCCTGCTTGATTATCTCTGCGTGACCGCGGAGAGGAGAAATGACGGACTGGGCTCGGCGGCGATCGAAAAGCTGGTCGAGGCGGAGCGCGGAAACGTGCTTTTCGGTGAGGCTGAGATCGCAAAATACGCTCCCGACCGCGCAATGGCAGAGCGCAGACTGGACTTTTACAGGCGGAACGGCGCCCGAAGGGCGGGCTATGATACCTGTGTGTTCGGCGTACCGTATCATACGCTCTTCTGGGCGGAGCGTCCCGTGACGGACGGGGAGCTTTGCACAGCGCATATCGAGACCTACCGCAACGACCTTCCACCGCATATATTCAAAAAGTACATCATCATACCCTGGGAGCCCTCTATGGGCGTCCCGGAGAAAGAACCTTGGATGGATATTGAGAAATGAAGATACTGGCTTTTGAATCCTCCTGCGACGAGACTGCCGTCGCAGTCGTCGAGGACGGAAGGCGCGTGCTGTCCGACGCGATCGCCTCGCAGGCGGATATGCACGCGCTCTATGGCGGCGTGGTGCCGGAGATCGCCTCGCGCAAGCATGTCGAGGCGGTTGCCGGACTTGCCGACAAGGCGCTCGCGGACGCGGGCGTCGCAAAAAAGGATATAGACGCGGTGGCGGCGACCTACGCGCCGGGGCTCATCGGCACGGTGCTTGTCGGCCTCAACTGTGCCAAGTCTGCGGCATACGCTCTGGGCGTGCCGCTGATACCCGTGCACCATGTCCGTGGGCATATTGCGGCGAACTACCTTGCCTTCCCGGAGCTTGAGCCGCCGTTTCTGGCACTGTGCATGTCCGGAGGGAACACTCTGCTTGTCGACGTTGCCGGTTATACGGACTTTAAGCTCGTCGGCGCCACGCGGGACGACGCGGCGGGAGAGTGCTTTGACAAGGCCGCGCGCGTGCTCGGCCTGCCGTATCCCGGCGGAAAGCCCATGGACGAGC
>JAFZQQ010000278.1 GCA_017620315.1 Oscillospiraceae bacterium
AGGTTTTCCTCACGTTCAAATCCGCCTCGCTCCTCGAACCACGCGGGGTTTGTGAAGCGGTGCAGCTCCAGCGACACGCGGACGCCCGCTTCGCGCAGTGCGGAAAGCTGTTCCCGATAGAATTCCAGCGCCGATTCGTCGAAATCACCCTCCGCCGGCTCAATGCGCGTCCAGTCCACGCCGAGGCGGAGCGCCTGTACCCCGAGAGAGCGCACCAGCTCGACGTCCTCGCGCCAGTGCTCCGTGTGCAGCGCGGCTACGGCGGGGGAAGCGTGGTCGCGGACATAGCCGAGCCCCCACCAGTATATCCAGCTGCTCTCAAGCTCTCCGCCCTCGCACTGAGTCGCGGGCAGTACCGCACCAAGCAGCAGATCATCCTTCAAAGTAAAAGCTTCCATGTCTTCCCTCCGTTATTAAGTATATTATATTGTAACCGCTCTTTACCGCTTCGTCAATGAAGAATACTCTGCCGTCCCGGCTCATAGAATGGAGCAACGAAGAAAAAGGGGTAGGATAGTTCGATGGAAATAAGCCGGAATAATGTGGAGCTGTGGGGCGTCGCGGAGGAAAGCCCGGTCATTTCGCATGAGAATCACGGACAGAGGTTTTTCAAATTTCCTTTGCGAGTGGAAAGACTGTCGGGGCTTTCGGATGTGCCGGTAATTGTTGTGCCTGAGAATAAGCTCCTACGCTTTCCGATATCCACGAGGCAGAGCGTGCGCGTAACGGGACAGCTTCGCTCCTTCAATAACAAGAGTGGCCAGGGAAGTCGCCTTGTCATTACAGTGCTCGCGCAGGAGCTGAGCGAGGGCGACGGCAGATTTTTAAACCGGATCTCGCTCTGCGGTGCTTTGTGCAAGCAACCCTATTTGAGACGGACGCCGCTCGGACGCAGTATATGCGATGTGATACTTGCGGTCAACCGGAATTACGGGAGAGCGGATTATCTGCCCTGCATAGCGTGGGGACAGGTTGCCTCAGAGGTCTCGTGTATGAGCGTGGGCGACATGCTTTCCTTCGACGGAAGAGTCCAGAGCCGTATATATACAAAGCTTCTTGACACTGGACCGGAGGAAAGAACTGCCTTTGAGGTCTCTATCATGCAGCTGACAAACACAAATGACGAGTCATGAGGCGAAAAGAGATGCTGCCTATAGCTGATTATTTCCCGAGAAGCCGTCACTTGGCACAGTGGCGGCTTTCGCATTACACAGTGAACGTCATCTTTTTATTCGCCTTGACACTCCATTTTACATTTGGTAGAATATGCGAGGCATTTACAGAAAGCGAAAAGATGAAAAAAAGGGGTGTACTTATGAACATATTGGTCACAGGAGGCGCAGGTTACATCGGCTCTCATACGGTGGTTGAACTGCTGCTTGCGGGCCATGAGGTCGTTGTGGTCGACAACCTGTCAAATTCTGTCAAGACCTCGCTTGAACGCGTGCTTGAGATAGTACAAAAAGAACGCAAAGATGTAAAGGAGATTCCCTTTCATAACGTGGATATCAGAGACCGCGGTGGACTTGAGAATGTCTTTGCGTCGCATGACGCCTTCGACTGCTGCATACATTTCGCAGGTCTCAAGGCCGTGGGCGAATCCGTTCTGAAGCCCTGGGAGTACTATGAGAACAACATCGGCGGGACGCTGGTGCTGCTGGACGTTATGAGACGGCACGGGTGCAAGAGCATCATCTTCTCGTCCTCCGCCACGGTCTACGGAGACCCGGCCACCGTCCCGGTCACCGAGGACTGCCCAAAGGGGCAGTGCACGAATCCGTACGGCTGGACAAAATCCATGCTTGAGCAGATCATGAGCGATATGTATGCCGCGGATGTGAAAAATGGCGACGCGCAGCCCTGGAACGTCGTGCTGCTGCGGTACTTCAATCCCATCGGCGCGCATCCTTCCGGACGCATTGGGGAGGATCCGAACGGGATCCCCAACAACCTTATGCCGTATATTACACAGGTGGCGGTCGGCAAGCTGGATCATCTCAACATTTTTGGCGACGACTACGATACGCCGGACGGTACCGGTGTGCGCGACTATATCCATGTGGTCGACCTCGCGCGCGGACACGTTAAGGCTCTTGCCGCAGTGGAACGGAATTGCGGCCTTGAGATCTACAATCTGGGCACCGGGCAGGGTTACTCGGTGATGGACGTTGTAAAGGCGTTTGAAAAGGCGAACGGGCTCAAGCTCCCTTACGAGATCAAGCCACGCCGTCCGGGCGACATAGCCAGAAATTATTCCTCGCCTGAAAAAGCGAAGCGAGAGCTTGACTGGGAGGCGCAGTACGGCATAGAGGATATGTGCCGTGATTCCTGGAACTGGCAGAAAAACAATCCAGACGGATACGGAAAGGTAAACTGAAAAATGGGAAAGTATTTCGGAACTGACGGCTTCCGCGGCGAGGCAAACGAAGGACTTACCGCGGAGCACGCATACAGGATAGGGCGCTTCCTCGGCTGGTATTACGGAGAGAAGCGCCGCGCGGCGGGGAGCAGCGAAAAGGCGCGCGTTGTGATCGGAAAGGATACGCGCCGCTCGTCATATATGTTTGAATACAGCCTTGTCGGCGGGCTTGTCGCCTCGGGCGCGGACGCGTATATTACGCACGTTACCACGACGCCCTCCGTGGCGTACATAGCGCGTGTGGATGAGTTCGACTGCGGGATCATGATAACCGCGTCGCACAATCCCTACTATGACAACGGCATCAAGCTGATCAACTCCCACGGCGAGAAGATGGACGAGGAGACCATAGCGCAGGTCGAGGCGTTCCTTGACGGCTCGGAGGATGTGCCCTATGCCCATCGTGACGAGATCGGCTGCACGGTCGACTATGTCGCCGGACGAAACAGGTATATCGGCTATCTCATATCGCTGGGCGTTTATTCCTTCCGCGGCAAGAAGGTTGCGCTCGACTGCGCCAACGGCGCGGCATGGACGACCGCGCGCGCGGTGTTCGACGCGCTCGGCGCAAGGACGATGGTCATCAACGCCGAGCCCAATGGACTTAATATAAATGAGAACGCGGGCTCGACGCACATCGAGGGACTTCGGAAATTCGTGGTTGACAACGGCTGTGACGTCGGCTTTGCCTACGACGGCGACGCCGATCGCTGCCTTGCGGTCGACGAGAAGGGCGAGGTCATAACCGGCGACCATATCCTCTATATCTACGGCAAATATATGAAGGAGCGCGGGAAACTGCTCGAGAACACGGTCGTTACGACGGTTATGAGCAATTTCGGACTCTATAAGGCTTTTGACGAGCTGGGAATAGGCTATGCTAAGACCAAGGTCGGCGACAAGTATGTTTATGAGTATATGACCGAGCACGGCTGCCGTCTTGGCGGCGAATCGTCCGGGCACATCATCTTCACGAAGTACGCCAGCACCGGCGACGGTATACTTACCTCGCTCAAGCTGATGGAGGTGCTCTGCGCGAAGGAGAAACCCATGAGCCAGCTCAGCGAGGGCTTCAGGCTCTATCCCCAGGTGCTAAAAAACGTGCGCGTGAGGGACAAGGCGGCAGTCCGGGCGGACGAGGGCGTCAAGGCTGCGATAAGCCGTATCGAAAGCACTCTTGGCGATACCGGACGCATACTGGTGCGTGAGAGCGGCACGGAACCGGTCATCCGCGTAATGGTCGAGTCGATGGACGACGCGCAGTGCGGACGCTGCGTCGACGAGGTCATCGAAGCAATAAAAAAAGGCGGTTACGCCGTTGAGTGAACCGTAAGGCACAAAAGGAGAGAAAAAATGACGTATCTGGGTATAGATCTGGGTGGAACGAACATCAAGGGCGGCGTCGTGGACGAGACCGGCAGGATCATCCGCGAGGGCTCGCGTCCGACGCATGTGGAAAAGGGACCGGACGCGATTGCCGACGAGATGGCGATACTGATCCGCGAACTGGAAGCCGGCGAACGCTTCGACGGCGTCGGGCTTGGGTGCCCCGGCACCGTTGACGATGAGACGGGCGAGGTACTCTGCGCTTTCAATTTAGGGCTGATCCATTACGATATGCGCGCGGCGATAAAAAGCCGCACCGGTTATGAGATACGCCTGGGCAACGACGCAAACGTCGCGGCGCTCGCAGAGGCCTGCGTGGGAGTAGGCAAGGGAGCGCACAGCATAGTCGTCATTACGCTCGGCACAGGCGTCGGCTGCGGCGTGGTGCTTGAGGGGAAAATGCTGGTAGGCTATACAGGTGCCGCGAGCGAGCTGGGCCATATGGTCATTGCCGAGGACGGAGCGCCCTGCTCCTGCGGCAGGAACGGCTGCTTTGAGGCGTATTCCTCGGCGACGGCGCTCATACGCATGACGAAGGAAACAATGGAGGCACACCCCGAGAGCATGATGCAAGAGCTTGCGCGCGAGCACGGCGTCGACGGACGTACGGCGTTTGACGCAAAGGCGCGGGGCGATGCGGCGGGA
>JAFZQQ010000279.1 GCA_017620315.1 Oscillospiraceae bacterium
CATCTCCGAGATCTCCTGCCACGCGATGGGCGTGCACATCACGAATCCGGACGTGAAGGCGATCATCGACATCGGCGGCCAGGACGTCAAGGGCATCAGTATCGACACCGACGGCACGGTGAAGAACTTCGCGATGAACGACAAGTGCGCGGCGGGCACGGGACGCTTCTATGAGGCGATGGCGCGCTCGTTCGAGATGTCGCTGCCGGAGTTTTCAAAGCTGAGCCTGGGCGCGAAGAACGTGATCCCCATCACGGCGCAGTGCACGGTGTTCGCTGAGAGCGAGGTCATCACGCTCGTCGGCGAGGGCAAGCCGATGGACGAGATCGCGGCGGGCATCCAGATGGCGGTGGCGAAGCGCTGCTTTGTCATGGCGAAGAAGGCCGGCGCGGTGGACAGCATCACGCTCACGGGCGGCTGCGCGAAGAACGACGGACTCAAGCAGGCGATCGAGCACGTTTTGAAGCTCAAGGTCGTCGAGCTCAAGACCGACCCGCAGCTCATGGGCGCCCTCGGCGCGGCGGAGTATGCGCGCCAGAAGGGGATGGCCAAAAAGGGCGCGTAAGAGGGAAAATCATTTTCCCCGAGCATGATCTATTGAAAAAACAAAAACCCGGGGTGTTTGGCACCCTGGGTTTTTGTCAATAATACGGTATAAAGATGTATGAGCCTATAACCTGCAAACGGTAAATCTATCGGATATGATCTATTTTTTCGGCTTGTCGCTGTTCAGCCACGTCACAACCTCGTCGAGCGGGAGCTTGCCCTCGCTGCACGCGTCGCGCTTTGCGCGCGCCTCCTTCGACCAGGCGGTAAACTCCTCGCGCGACATGAGCCCGTAGCGTATACGCGCGTTGTGCGTCTTGTAGGAGCGCTTGTACTCGCGCACGGCGGGGTCCTCCATCTTGCGCTGCTCATAGAGCCGGAGCGAGCCCATCTCGCGGCAGGTCTTGCTGGAGTTATCAATGAGCCTGTCGCAGTATTCAAGCTTTGTGTGCCCCAGCGTCGCGAACCAGCGCGAGCAGTATTTGCACTTGCGAAGGTGAAGATCCTCGCGCAGATAGCAATAGAGAAGGAACTCGGCGAACGCCTCGGGATCCTCGGTTTCAAGCACCTCGGTCACGACGGTGCGGAAATCGCGGCGCTCCTCCTCCTCAAGCACCTCGTCATAGGCGTAGAGCCCGCCGATGCCCTTGGGCACGGCGAGATATTTGAGGGAGTCGAAGACGAAGGAGGGGTATGAGTCCTCGCCGAACTGCTTTTGCAGGTTAAAATAGCGCTGGGCGGTGCTTTCACCCTCGCCGACGGTGAAGACCTGCTCGAAAAGGTCACGGAGGTAGGTCTGCAGATCCTTGTAGTAGGCAAGGTGCTCGCGGCACTCGTCAAGCGAGATCAGGTCGCCGACGCCGTGGACAATGTGCAGACGCTGGAGCGAAGCGGCGAATGGCGCGAAGAAGGCGCTCTGGTCAAGCCAGTACAGCGTGCAGTAAAAGATGGCGTTGAAGCTCTTTTTGAGATAACGGCCCTCGTTGATGGACTGCACGGCCTCGCGGATCTTGGGCAGCATCTGATCCCATATGTTCAGATCGGTCTCTAAAAAATCGCCTATGGCGGTGCCTATGGTATATTCCTTGTGATAGAGCGTCACCGGTTCCTCGCCGTTCTCACCCATCGTGCGTATCTCAAAGCATTCGGTCTCATGGTCGGTATATACGGCAGTCCATATCTTTTTACGCGGAACAGCCTGCTCGGAAGTCGCCTGCATCATTGCGCCTTAACCTCCAATAACTGCGATATTTTTCGCTTTTATACTAACAAAAAGACGCCGCGGTGTCAAGAGACTGCGACGTCTTTCTGTCTATTTGGAAAATCATGCAAAGTAATAGACTCGGCATTCGTAAGGCTTTGTGGTAAATCCATTTGCATCGGCCTCTGAGCCGTAGTTTTTCAGCAAAAGCTCGCCGCGCGAGAGATCGAAGCCGCGTGGAGCCTTGAAGCGCACGGGCCGCTCGACGAACGAACAGATCACGAGCAGCTTTTCCCTTCCGAGCGTTCGCGAGTAGACATACAGGCTACCGGAGAGCTTCTGATGGTCGACATAGTCTCCGTCCCGGACAACTCTAAGTCTTTTGCGTATCTCTATCGCGCTGCGGTAGAAGCTCAGCAGGGAGTCGGGATCATCCTGCTGCGCGGCGACATTGATCTCGCGGTAGTTTTCGTTTACCGTGAACCAGGGCTTGACGGTGCTGAAGCCGGCGTTTTCCTCCGCGCTCCACTGCATCGGTGTGCGCGCGCTGTCGCGCGAGGCGCGGTGGCACCATTTGAGGCGGACGTCCGGCGGGAGGATATCCTTGAACCAGTTCGCGTAGTGCCAGCGGGTCTGCACATCCTCGTATTCCTCCGCGCTTTTGGGACGCCAGTTTATCATGCCGATCTCCTGCCCCTGAGATATGAAGGGCGTGCCCTTCTGGAAGAGATAGGCGGCGGCGAGTGTTTTTCCGCTCTCAACGCGGTATTTCTCACTGCCGTAGCGGGAGATGACGCGCGGATGGTCGTGGTTTTCCAGGTAGAGCATGTTCCACGCCTTGCCCTCGAGCTTTTCCTGCCACTCGTCAAAGGCGTGCTTGAGCCTGCGTGCGGAGAAGGGTAGCGCGGCGTAGTCGATGAGAAAGCAGTCCGCGTTCATGCACTGGAACTGGATCATCATATTGAGCTGCCCGTTTTCCTCGTTTATGTAGTCCAGCGCCTTCTGCGGGGCGACAAGCGGCGCCTCGCCGATGGTGAAGCAGTCGTAGCGGCTCAGCGCGTCGCGCTTGAACTCCTCGAGATACTGATGGACGCGCGGGCCGTGGTTATAGTGCTTGATGCCCTTTACGGTCGGCATGAAATAGTCGTTCGGAAGCCCGTCGCGCTTGGAAATGAAGGTGATCACGTCCTCGCGGAAGCCGTCGACTCCAAGATCGAGCCAGAAGCGCATGATCCGCTTGACCTCCTGCCGGACGAGCGGATTGTCCATGTTGAGGTCGGGCTGCTTGATCGCGAACAGGTGCAGATAGTATTCGCGCCGCACCTCGTCCCACTGCCATGCCTTGCCCTCGAACATGCTGTCCCAGTTGTTGGGCAGCTTCCCGCCCAGGCGTTGCGGGCGCCAGATGTAATAGTCGGTGTAGGGCTCGATGCGCCTGCGCGATTTCTGAAACCATTCGTGCTCGTCGCTCGTATGGTTGACGACAAGATCCATGATGACCTTCATGCCGCGCTCGTGCGCGCCGTCGAGCACCTTGCGGAACGCCTCCATGCCGCCGTACATCGCGTCGATGTCCATATAGTCGGAGATGTCGTACCCGCAGTCGGCGCCGGGGGAGGGATAGAGCGGGGAGAACCATATCCCGTCGCACCCGAGCGATTTGATATAGTCCAGTTTTTCGTAGACGCCGATCAGGTCGCCGACGCCGTCCCCGTTGCCGTCGCAAAAGCTTCTGGGCCAGATCTGATAGAATACCCGGTCCTTGTACCACTGAGTCTGTTGAACCTGTTCCATATTTCCTCCATACGCTTTCGACAGATTTCTACCTTATTTGTATAATAAGCTATTGCGCCGCATTTTTCAATGTGTTATAGTTAATAGAACGTAATTTTTTATAGAGACGAGGTATTTGTCATGAACATGATCCAGAACGCGAAAGACCAGATCGTCCGCCTGACGAAGGAGGCTTATGCCGCGGCCGCGGCGGAGGGGCTTCTGCCCGCCGGCGTCGAGACCGCCGTCTCAGTGGAGATCCCCAAGGACGTTTCCAACGGCGACTATACCACGACCTTCTGCCTTGCCGCAGCAAAGGCAATGAAGAAGAACCCAAGGGAGGTCGCCCAGGCGCTTGCCGGGAAAATGAGCTTCGAGGGCACATATTTCAACTCGGTCGAAATCGCCGGGCCCGGCTTCCTCAACTTCCGCCTCGGCGACAAGTGGTATGCCGACGTGCTTGCCGCCGTCGACGCCGAGGACGCCGCCTATGGCCGGGGAAATGCGCTTGAGGGCACAAAATACATGGTGGAGTTCGTCTCCGCCAACCCCACCGGCCCTATGCACATGGGCAACGCCCGCGGCGGCGTTCTGGGCGACACGCTCGCTTCCGTGCTGGACTGGTCCGGCGCGAAGGTCTGGCGGGAATTTTATGTAAACGACGCGGGCACCCAGATCGAAAAGTTCGCCAAGAGCATCGAGGCGCGCTACTTCCAGATCATCAAAGGCGAGGACGCGGTCAAGTTCCCTGAGGACGGCTACCACGGCGAGGATATCCGCGAGCTGGCTCAGGCGTTTTACGAGAAGCACGGCGATAGTTATGTAAACTGCGACGAGGAGAAGCGCCACGCGGACATGGCGCGCTTCGGGCTGGACGTGAACATCCCAAAGATGAAGTCCGACCTTGAGCGCTACGGCATCAGGTTTGACGAGTGGTTCTTCGAGTCCTCGCTCTACGACAGCGGCGCGGTGCCCGAGGCGATGGCGCTTTTGACCGAGCGCGGCTTCACCTATGAGAAGGACGGCGCGCTCTGGCTCAAGACCGCCGAGATCATGCGCGAGAACCTCAAGCGCGAGGGCAAGACCGACGAGCAGATCGACAAGCTCGACCTCAAGGACGACGTGCTGCGCCGCGGCAACGGGTTCTACACCTACTTTGCCTCGGACATCGCCTATCACCGCAACAAGTTCGGCCTGCGCGGGTTTGACAAGGTCATCAACATCTGGGGCGCCGACCACCACGGCCATGTCGCCCGCCTCAAGGGCGCGGTGGACGCGCTGGGGCTGGACGGCACGCACAGGCTCGACATCGTGCTCATGCAGCTCGTCAAGCTCGTGCGCGACGGCGAGGCGGTGCGCATGTCCAAGCGCACGGGCAAGACCATTTCGCTCGCCGACCTGCTCGACGAGGTGCCCGTCGACGCCTGCCGCTGGTACTTCAACACCAAGCCGGACACGCAGATGGAGTTCGACCTCGGCCGTGCCGTCCGCGAGGACAGCGAGAACCCGGTCTATTACGTCCAGTACGCCCACGCGCGCATTTGCAGCCTTATCAAGGCGCTTGCCGATGAGGGCGTCGCCGTGCCGGAGATGGACAAGGTTGACATAACGCTTGCTTCGACCGAGCAGGAGCGCGACCTGATCAAGGCGCTCTCGCGCTTCCCGGAGGAGGTATGGATGGCGGCGAGGGACTATGACCCCAGCTATATCAACCGCTATCTGATGCTGCTCGCCGGGACCTTCCACCGCTTCTACACCGCCTGCCGCATCAAGGGCGAGGCGGCGGACGTCGCCGCCGTCAGACTCAAGCTCGCGGATGCGGCGCGCCGCGTGCTGCGCAACGGCCTCGGCATCCTCGGCGTGAGCGCACCGGAAAAGATGTAAGAGATCGATAAAAAGGACTGTTTCAAACCGTGTGCGACAATCGAGACAGTCCTTTTTCGCAGGAGGAAAAGAACATGAAACACGGCAAAAAGCTTCTGTCCGCACTGCTGACGCTGGCACTGGCGTTCACGCTGCTGCTCGCGGTGGCTCCCTCCGCGGCGGCGGTAAACACGTGGAACATCGGCAAGAACGGGGCGAGCAGCGTAACGGCGTCCCTCATATCCGGAATTCTCACGATCGAGGGCAGCGGAGACATGGCGGATCTTACCGACGGCACGCCGTGGAACCCGCGCGACGTTATAAAAGTCATCATCAGAAACGGCGTCACCTCCATCGGCACCGGCGCGTTCCAGAACTGCGGGCTAATCACGGAGATCCAGATCGGCAGCGGCGTCGCGCAAATCGACGCATCCATGTTTGCCGACTGCAGCAATCTGGAAAAGCTGACTTACTCCGGAAACGCGATCGGCAGCGCCGCGTTTAAAAACAGGACGAGCCTTATAAGGGTATCCCTCAACAGCGGCGTCACGTCCATCGGCGCGAGCGCGTTTTCCGGCTGCACGGCGCTCAAGATACTCGAGTTTCCCACGGAGGGGCTCACGACCGTCGGCGCCGGCGCGTTTTCCGGCTGCACGGCGCTCAAGACGGCCGCGCTGCCGGACAGCGTCACCTCCCTCGGCGCCGGCGCGTTTTCCGGCTGCATGAAGCTCGAAACGGTCCATATTCCGTCCGGCGTCACGACCATCGAGGCCCAGATGTTCTCCGGCTGCAAGGCGCTCGCGGGCGTCGAGGTCCCGGACGGCGTCACGACGATCTGCAGGCTGGCGTTCTACAACTGCGCCGCGCTCGCGGAGGTCTCGCTCCCGGACACGCTCACGTCCATCGAAATGGAGGCGTTCGCCCTCTGCGAGGCGCTTACGGAGATCACGCTTCCCGCAAAGCTGCACAGCATCAGCGCGGAGGCGTTCAGGGGGACGGGACTCACGGTGGTCGCGCTGCCGGACTTGTGCGCCGCCTTGGTCGGGTCGAGCACATTGATCAGCACCAGCGGGCCCACGCCCTTCGTCTCAAAGAAGTGGTGCATCGCCTCGCACAGGGTGTAGCTCGCCCAGTCGTCGCTGTAGCCGAAC
>JAFZQQ010000280.1 GCA_017620315.1 Oscillospiraceae bacterium
CCGCGCTGGACGTGACCATACAGGCGCAGATACTCGAGCTGATCCAGTCGCTGCAAAACAAGATGGGCATGGCGGTCATCCTCGTCACCCATGACCTCGGCGTCATCGCCGATATGTGCGACAACATCGTCGTGATGTACGGCGGGCGCATCTGCGAACGCGGCACCGCCGCCGAGATATTCTACAATCCCAGGCATGAGTACACGAAGGGTCTTCTGCGTTCCCTTCCGAACGTGAGCAACATGAAGAAAAAGCTCGTCCCCATTGCGGGCACGCCCATCAACATGCTCAATCTGCCGAAGGGCTGCGCCTTCTGTCCGCGCTGCGACGCAGCGATGAAGATATGCCTGACAGATATCCCGGAGGAGCTGGTGATCAACGACGATCACAAGGCGTCCTGCTGGATGAACGTCAAGGCCGCATACGAGGAGGTGAACGCAAAATGAGCGAGCCTCTGGTCGAAGTAAAGCACCTCAAGCAGTATTTCCCCGTTAAGGTCGGCATCGGCAAGTCGATCCCGCTCAAGGCGGTGGATGATATCTCGTTTACCGTCGGCAAGGGCGAAACGCTCGGTCTTGTGGGCGAGTCCGGCTGCGGGAAGACCACCGCGGGACGGTCGCTGCTGCGGCTTTATAAGCCGACGGGCGGCGAGGTCATCTTTGACGGCGAGACCGTGACCGACAAGAATATCATGCACATGCGCCGCCAGATGCAGATGGTCTTCCAGGATCCGTATTCCTCTCTGGATCCGCGTATGACGGTTGAGGATATCATCGGCGAGCCCTTGGACGTCCATCACCTCTGCTCCAACCGCAAGGAGAGACGCGAAAAGATCCTTGAGCTGATGAGCTACGTCGGACTGAACTCCGAGCATGCGCGCCGCTATGCCCACGAATTCTCCGGTGGACAGCGCCAGCGCATCGGCATCGCCCGCGCGCTGGCGGTCGATCCGAAGTTCATCGTCTGCGACGAGCCGGTGTCGGCTCTGGACGTGTCGATCCAGGCGCAGGTCATCAATATGTTTGAAGAGCTGCAGGAAAAGCTTGGCGTCGCGTATCTCTTTATCGCCCACGACCTTCTGGTCGTCCACCACATTTCAAAGCGCATCGCGGTCATGTACCTCGGCAAGATCGTCGAGATCGCCGACGCGGACGAGCTGAACGAGCACCCCGTGCACCCCTATACCGAATCCCTGCTCTCCGCAGTTCCCATCCCCGACCCCAACGTCACACGCGCGCGTAAGCGCATCATCCTCGAGGGCGACGTGCCCAGTCCGCTCAAGCGGCCAAGCGGCTGTCCCTTCCGCACGCGCTGCCGCTACGCCACAGAGCGCTGCGCCGAGGAATGCCCCGAGCTCACCGACCGCGGCGGCGACCACCAGGTCGCGTGCTGGGTCAAATAAACGGATAGTTTCCCGAAAGGGTGGCTATAATATTTAAAATGGAGGTAAAAAAATGAAGAAGTATCTTGCACTGTTTCTTGCTCTGGTGATGGTACTTGCGCTTGCCGCCTGCGGCGGCAATGGCAGCGCTCCGGCCACCGGCTCCGGCTCGACCTCTTCGAGCAGCAGCTCCACCGGCAGCAACAGCTCCACCGGCAGCACTCCCACCCCCGCGGCTGAGGAGACCCCCGACGCGAACAAGCTTGTCAGCGCCGCGTTTATCGACCCGATCGGCGAGTGGAGCAAGTATGATGCTCTCATCGCGCAGATCAAATCGGAAACCGACTTTGCCAAGCGCACCGACCTGATGCATCAGGCGGAGGACATCCTGATGGCGACCAACTGCGTCATCCCCATCTACTACTACAACGACATCTATCTGATGAAGAGCTATGTCAGCGGGATCTATTCCAACCCCTATGCCACCAAGTTCTTCATGTACACCAAGCTGTCGAACGGCTCCGACACGCTGCGTCTGCAGCTCTCCAGCGAGCCGGATTACCTCGACCCCGCGCTCAACAGCTCCGTTGACGGCGCCTGCCTCGCGGCGAACTCCTTCTCCGGACTGTACACCTATGACGCGAACGGCAAGCCGGTTCCCGACTGCGCCAAGGGCTATGAGGTCACGCCCGACGGTCTGACCTACACCGTCACGCTGAAGGACGGCCTCAAGTGGTCCGACGGCAGCGACCTGACCGCCGCCGACTTCGTCTATTCCTGGAAGCGCGCCGCCAATGACGACACCGCAGCGGACTACGCCTATATGTTCGACAACATCAAGGGCTTCCCCAACGACCTCGCGGTCTCCGCTCCGGACGCGACCACGTTCGTCTTTGAGCTCAATTCCCCCTGCGCCTATATGGAAGACCTGATGGCGTTCCCGACCTTCTTCCCGGTCAAGCAGTCCTCCGTCGAGAGCTATGCCGACTGGAAGACCAGCCCCGGCGGCTGGTGCCAGGACGCCGGCTTCGTCTCCAACGGCGCTTTCGTCTGCACCGGCTGGAATCACGACGTCTCCATGACCTATGAGAAGAACCCGTACTATCACAACGCCGACAAGGTGACGATCAAAAAGCTTGAGTATATGCTCTCCGCCGACGAGACCGCGATCTTCGCCGCCTACAACGCGGGCAACCTCGACTTTGCCGACTCTGTGCCGACCGACGAGGTCGCTTCCCTGCTCAGCAATCCTGAGTTCCACATCGTTGACGAGCTCGGCACCTACTATGTCGCGTTCAACGCCAAGA
>JAFZQQ010000281.1 GCA_017620315.1 Oscillospiraceae bacterium
GCACGAAAGAAGAACGAATCTCCCGCGAGATCGCGCGGCGGGAACGGCAGCTCGGAAAACCGCGCGGCAAGTGGTACTTCCCGTATCTTGTACTGATCATTTCGCTGGTCTACATCACGGATGAGATCTGCTCGCAGATCGGTACTTTGATGAAAACCGAGATCGCCAACGACATGCTTTCGCACTTCGGGCAGTCGTCCGTGGGCGCGCTCGATATTCTGTCCATGATCTCCGTGCCGTTCCTCGCGCTGGGGATTGTATACAAGCCGCTGTCCGACCGCTTCGGACGCAAGCCCTTTCTCGTTATCAACACATTCGGCATGGCGGCAGGCCTGCTGATCGTATATCTTTCGCGCAGCGTCCCGGCATACGTTGTCGGCGCATGTGTGATCCAGTTCTTTGTCCCGCACGATATGCAGGCGGTCTATATCATGGAGGTCGCACCCGACAAGCACCGCGCCAAGCTCTACTCCGTCGTCAAATGCGTGGCGATGCTCGGCGTGATGGTGATCCCGCTGCTGCGGCGTATGCTGATGCACTCGACCGCGCAGTGGCGGCGCGTCTACCTCATTCCCGCGATCGTGGGTCTTGCGACCGCGCTGACGGCGCTGCTGCTGGCAAAAGAAACGGACGCGTTCAATCGCTCGCGTATCAACTTCCTGCGCGGCAACGTCGAGGAGAACGGCACCGAGGCGGAGGGCGGCATTCTGCCCGCGCTGCGCTTTGTCTGGAAACACAGACAGCTGCGCTGGCTGTTCATCGCGCTCGCCTGCTCGGAAACAGGCTTCCTGCTGACGATCGACTATGAGGTCATCATGACCTACGGCTACGCGGGACACTTCGTGAAAAGCGGTCTGTTCTCTACGCTGGAGGCGGCCGTGGAAAGCGCGGGCGTCCACGAGATCACCGCCGCGCTGTTCCTTTTCCCGGTCGGCTGCGCGCTCGGCCAGCTGATCCCCGGTTTCATCGCCGACCGCAAAAGCCGCAAAGCCGCTGCGCTGTCCGCGTCGCTGGCAAGCGTCGTGCTGCTGCTCGGATTCATGCTCGGCTCCATGCGCGGCGCGCCGCCCTATCTCGTCGGTTTCCTGGCCGGCGCGTGCATTGGCTTTTTCTGGTCGAACATCGACACGCTCACCATGATGGCGGGCGAATCGGCGCCCACCGCGCTGCGCGCGTCCGTCCTGGCGGCGACGAACCTTGCAACGGGCGTCGGCATAGGCGCCGCATACGGCGTCACACTGCCGCTGCTGACGGTCTTGGGCAACGCGTCCGCCGGCGTCGTGATCCTGTGCGCCGCGGTGCCGGGGCTTGTCGCCGCATTCACGATCCTTGCGCTCAAAACACACGACACCCGCGGCGTCGATCTCAGCACGATCAAAGGCGACGAATGGGATCAAGCCAAAGAAAGAGGTGCTGCAGATTGAATAACCGTCAGCGGCGGGACAATGGACTCGCGTACATCACAGACGCTTCGGTGCTGCTGGAGCAGTTCAAATCCCGCATCCTGCAAAAAAGCTACAACCGCATGCTGCCGTTCAACGTGCCGAAAGCATACGCGCTGCTGCGTCTGATGGGCGTCAAGTTCGGCAAGGGCACCTTTATCGACACGCCGTTCCGCTGCGATTACGGCAAGCACATCACGCTTGGCGACCACTTCTACGCGAATTCGTACTGTACGATCCTCGACGTCGCGCCGGTCACGATCGGCGACAACGTCTGGATCGGCGCGGGCGCGATCGTACTGCCAGGCGTGACGATCGGCCAAAACGCCGTCATCGGCGCGGGCGCGGTCGTCACAAAGGATGTGCCGGAAAGCGTCCTCGCCGCAGGCAATCCGTGCAGGGTCATCCGCGCCATTACAGACGAAGACAAACCGTTTCTTTACAAGGATCGCCGGTTTGACGACGAAGCGTGGCAGGAAATCGAGGCAAGACAAAAGAATAAGTTTTCAAAAATCGGGATTTTAGGAGAAAGCGATGACAAAACAGGAATATCTGAACCAAATTGAAAGTGTTATCAAAAACGGAACATATAAGGATACCTGGCAGTCACTGTCGCATCATAAAACGCCGGAATGGTATTACCGCGACAAGTTCGGCATCTTCATTCATTGGGGCGTTTACTCCGTGCCGGCTTACGGCAGCGAGTGGTATTCAAGGGCAATGTATGACAGGAATTGCCGCGAATTTGAATATCACCGCAAAACCTATGGCACGCAGGACAAATTCGGCTACAAGGATTTTATTCCGATGTTCCGAGCTGAAAAATTCAGCGCTGAAGAATGGATGGCGCTTTTTAAAAAAGCGGGAGCAAAATTTGTTATGCCCGTGTGTGAGCATCATGACGGCTTTGCAATGTATGACACGGCGTTTAACCGTTGGAACGCAAAAAATATGGGACCATTAAGAGATGTTGCAGGTGAGTTGAAAACAGCCTGTGAAAACGAAGGCTTAACCTTTTGCGCCTCAAGTCACAGGGCAGAACATTATTTCTTTATGAATATGGGCAGAACCTTTGACAGCGATGTCAACGATGAGCAGTATGGCGATTTTTACGGCCCTGCCTATCACTGCCCTGAGCTTGACAGCCACACCCTGCACGCCACCACAGCGGACACCTATTCTCTTGGAGCAAGCAAAGAGTGGCTGGAAGACTGGTTGGTACGCACCTGCGAGCTGGTTGATAAATATCAACCGAGTATTTTATACTTTGACTGGTGGATACACAACCACTCCTTCAAGCCTTACCTGAAAAAACTCTGTGCCTATTACTATAATCGTGCTTCCGAGTGGGGCAAAGAGGTGACGATTAACTATAAGCACGAAGCGTTTCCGCCGGGTGTTGCCACCTTTGATGTGGAGCGCGGCGCGCTGACCGATATCTCTCCCGTCCCTTGGCAGACCGATACCGCCATCGGCAAATGCTCATGGGGATACAGAAGTGATAATGAATACAAAAACAGCAGACAGATCATTTGCGATTTAATTGACATCGTCAGTAAAAATGGTATGCTGCTGCTCAATGTCGGTCCCAGGGCAGACGGAACAATTACCGAAGAAGAAACGGCAGTGCTGCTTGAAATCGGCGCTTGGCTCATGAAAAACGGAGATGGCATTTACGGCACCACCTTCTGGAAGCAGTTCGGCGA
>JAFZQQ010000282.1 GCA_017620315.1 Oscillospiraceae bacterium
ACCGAGCCGCCATGCAGTATGCGCAGCATGACTGCACCGTCGTCGTGTATGGCCTTCTCCGGTTCATCGGCGGTTTCGCGGCTGTCCGGAGCCTCCGGCAGCGCTTCGGGCTCCGCCGCGGCTGTGCGGCGTCCGGCGGCAAGCCATGCGAGCGCGCAGAGCAGCGCAAGCACCAGAGCGAGTATCCGTATCTCATGCTTCATATGTCGTCCTCTTTTCATTTAACGGAATAATACATATTATGAGGTCAGACATAGACAAATGAAAAAACATGTGCTATACTGCTTTCGTTTTTCGGAAAAGGGGTATTTCAGCGTGAATAATCACGCTGAAAAATGCCGTTTCGCTCGCCGCTTACGCGGCAAATGCGAAAAAGGGCGATAATCCTCTTTTTGCATACGTCGGCATATGGAGGATCAACATGAAAAAAATAAACTGGCTGCTGCTTGCGGTCTTTACCTGCGCAGCGATCTGCCTTCGCACGGGGCAGCTTAGAACGGGCTTTGACGAAATGGGGCTTCCGATCGCGGGCAATTTGTTCGGCACCGCGCTTATCATCGTTCTCTTTGCCGCCGCGGTGTGGTTTGCTCTTGAGGGAAGGAAGCTTCCGGCGGCAAGCGATGTTGCGGACGGCACGATCTCCGACTGCTTCCGCTTTAAGAGCATGGCTGCTGTCTTCTGCGCTGTCGCGGGAGCGTTTTTGCTTCCGGCGAGCGTGGTCGCCTCAGTCGCGGGTTATTCAAGCGGCTTGCAGATGATGCTGCTGTATGTTTCGACCGTTGTGTCGGCGTTTTGCCTGCTCTATGTCGTCGTAACGCTTTACCGTGGGCGCGAGGTGCTTAACGTTACGCTCCTTGTTCCGGTGTGCTCCCTTATCGTGTATCTTATCTTTCTTTACAGGGCCGACGCTTCCGACCCCGTGCTTGCGCGGTTCTATATAGAGATACTTGCCGCGGCGCTTTTGACGTTCAGCTCTCTGGAACTGGCAGGCTTCGCGTTTGGCTGCGGCTCTCCGCGCCTGTTTATGCCCTCCGCCGCGATGGCGGCGCTTCTCTCGGCGGTCAACGCGGCACAGAGGCAAAGCCTTGCGTCGATGCTTTTGTTTGCCGGCTGCGCGCTGCTGGAGCTCGGCTTCCTTATTGCGATGGACTTCACAAAAAAGCCGCGCGCAGATGAAACCATACGGCCGGAGCCCGAGGAAAACGAACAAATATAATAAAAATGATGAAAACAGACGCCGCTCGGCGTCTGTTTTCATCATGAGATGGAAGATTGGATGAAAAGAAGCTATTGTCTCTTGCAAGTGTTAAGATACGCGACTATTGTAAACAAAGATATGGGGGAATTGTTAAAAAAGTTTTAAAAGGCGATGAATTATGTAAACTATCTAATATCCCTGAAGAACTCGCCCAGCACTGCGGCGCACTCCGGTTCCAGTATTCCGCCGATCAGGGCGGGCGGATGTGGAAAGTCCTCCATAAAGAGATTCATCACGCCGCCGCAGGCGCCCATCGCGGAGTCGCGCGCGCCGTAATAGACCCGCGGAATGCGCGCGTTGAGTATGGCGCCGGCGCACATAGGGCAGGGCTCAAGTGTGACGTAGAGCGTGCAGTCGTCCAGCCGCCATGAGCCAAGACGGGTGTTGGCGTCGGTTATCGCTTCAAGCTCCGCGTGCGAGGTCGTAAAGCGCAGCTCCTCACGGCGGTTGCGGCCTCTGCCTACGATCTCGCCGCCGCGGACTATCACGCAGCCGACAGGCACCTCGCCGCAGCGCATCGCCTCCCGCGCAAGGCGCAGAGCCTCACGCATGAATGATTCGTGATCCATAAATTTGCTCCCAAGGTATAAAATCCGGAATATTTGTCCATGCTCTCCATAAAATGGTAACACATAGGGGGAGGGCAGAAGATATGCGAGGTACAAACCGTTTTCGCCGCAATATAGCCCGCGACGGCAGCATGCAGGATATGTTCAATGAGCTCGGCGAGCTCCGCGCCGCGCTTGACGAGGCATATATGCGTTTTGACAACGCCACCGAGCCGGAGCTGGTCGAAGCCTGCGTATATGAGATCAACGCCGCGCAGTCCCGATATAATTATCAGCTTCGCCTGATCAAGGAGTCGGGCGGCGAGGCTGCGTTCAGGGCGTTCTCCGGAAGGGAGGCGTCGTCGTGGGCCTGACGGAAAAGATAGTGCTGGGGTTTCTGTGCGCCTTTGCCGTGCTTGGCGTGATACGCCTGTTCTCCGCGCCGCTCAGGCTTGCGCTCAAGGTGTTGATCAACACGCTTCTGGGCTTCGCCGCGCTGTTTGTCATCAACCTTGCGAGCGGCCTCACTGGCTTTTCACTGGGCATGAACCTGTTCAACGCGCTTGTCATCGGCATCCTCGGCGTGCCCGGACTTGTACTGCTCGTGCTGCTGAAGATAGTATTCGTGTAGAGGTTTACATAAACTTTAGCTTTTCGTTCAAGGGACGCAATTTGCGATCTTCTGCCTTGCACACTCGCCTGTCGAAGGTGAGCAGCCCATTCAGCTCATCTTCAACGTCTGAGAGCTCTGTGTACACTGTGGCGGACAGCCCCTCGGTCTCTATGAGCGGCAGCACCTGTTCCTCATATAGCTTTACATAATCCTTTTGCCAATCGGCTGCCGAGTCATACATGCGGTAGCCGAATTTTTTGCCGTGAATATGACCCTCGATGGGAAGGGAATAGCCGCCGAATTCCGTCAGCGCAAGCACGCGCCGTCTGTCGCCGCGGAGCTTGAGCGGTTTAAAATAGGCGTGATAGCTTTTCACGTCGCCGCCCCCCTGATCATGCCAGCCGCTGGCGTGATCGACAAGGCGCGTGGGATCCAGACTGCGCAGCAGGTCGGCGGCGGAGTTGGCGTCAAACTGCCCCCAACCCTCGTTGAAGGGGACCCAGAGCGCGATGCAGGGGCTGTTGTAAAGGTGCCTTACAGTCTGCTCAAGATCTGAGAGGTATTGTTCGCGGCCGCGTTTGTCGGAGCGCCCGAAGAGCGGATAGAGCCGGTCGTCCAGATGGATCCCCGTGAACAGCGGCGTGCTGACGACCAGAGGATCGTAGCGGCCTCCGCCGCTTACGAGATCCTGCCAGACCAGCATTCCGAGCCGGTCGCAGTGATAGTACCAGCGCAGCGGCTCTATCTTGATGTGCTTTCGCAGCATATTGAAGCCGAGCCGCTTGGCTGTCTGTATGTCATAAATGAGCGCCTCGTCGTCCGGCGCGGTGTAAAGCCCGTCCGACCAATAGCCCTGATCCAGAAGCCCGTTGTGGAAATACGGCTTTCCATTGAGCGCGAAGACACTGTGCCCGTGATATTCGGCTATTCCGAACTTGCGCATGGCAAAATAGCTTTCGACGCGATCCCTGCCGGCCTCAAACACAACGGTGTAAAGGAATGGATCCTCCGGCGTCCAGGGATGGAAGTACTCCGGAAGTATCCGGCAAATACCTTCGCCGTCAAAGCAGCTTTGCGCGATCACTGTGCCGTCCATCAGAACTGTGGCATGAACGCTCATCGGCGAACTGCACTCCGCCTTCCAGCGCAGGACTCTGCCGTCAAAGTCCGGCGTGAGCTCAAGACGTCTGATATGCTCCTCGGGCACGCTTTCGAGCCAGACGGCCTGCCAAATGCCGCTCGTCGCCGTGTACCAGATGCCGCCGCGTTTGTAGCTTTGTTTACCGTATGCGTGCGGTGTGTTTACAAGCGAATCGCGCACACGGAGCAGGAGCGTGTTGGCACCATCATGGAGGTGCTGCGTTATGTCGACCGAAAACGGAAGATACCCGCCCTCATGATGGGCGACCGCCTCGCCGTTCCACCACACATCCGCGATCTGGTCGACCGCTCCGAAGTGCAGCAGCACACGCCCGGCGTTAAAGCCTTCGGGCAGTGTGACGCTGCGCTCGTACCAGAGAAACTCGTCGCTTTTGAGCTGACGCTCAACACCGGAGAGAATGGATTCCGGGGAAAAGGGCACGACGATCTCGCCCTGCCAGTCCAATGGGCGTATGGATTCCCTGGTAATGGCGTAGCGCCATACGCCGTTCAGGTTTACATAACTACTGCGCTTCATCTGCGGGCGGGGATATTCGGGGAGAGGATGCTCCCGGTCGAGGGCAGCGCCCCATGGCGTCAGCAGCTTATTCATCGTGCGCATCCTCCTTGTTCGTTATATGGAGCACCGTCGGGCCGTCGGCTCCGCCGATGATGCCCACGCTGCTGCCGTTTTGCACAGCCTCCTCAAGCTGCTCGCGCTGGGCGTCGCTGAGCCTGGCGTAAACGGCGTCATATCTGCGGAGATAAAGAACGGGGACGAGCGCGGCGACGAGCACCGCCGCCGCGGCGAGGAATATGTCCGGCGTGGGGACGGATTTTATCTGCCCCAGCTCGACATAGGTCGAGCCGCTGTTGCGTATGACCGCCGCGCCAAGCTGCGGCCCGATGAGCATCGGCAGCAGCACGGCGAAGATCATGCGTATGCCGAGGAACAGTCCCACCTTGTCCTTGGGCGTGCGGTCGCGTATGTCCGCGCCGAGCGCGGCGGAGACCAGCATATAGCCGCCCATCATCACGCTGCCTGCGACCATTACGCCGAGCATTGAGCGGACAAAGAACATTCCCAGCAGCCCTGTGAGCATCGCTGCGAGCGCGGGAAGAACAAAGGTGAGCTTGCCTACGCGGTCGATGACCTTTCCGAACGAAACCGAGACGGCGGAGGCTGTCAGCAGCACCACGCCCAAAACGATCGCATAGTTATCGATGCCGAGATAGTTTTGGATATATATAATGAGATAGGGGAAGAAGACCTGCACCGCGACGGAGAAGATACAAAAAGCGGCGAACGACAGGTAGAGTGCGCCGTTTTTGCGCACGACAGAGGGGCGGAAGCCGTAGAGCAAATTCTTAAAGTAAGGCGCGTCGCTTCCCGGGCGGGGCTTCTCGTCTATGAGCAGCAGCGCCGCAAGGCCGACAAGGCTCACCATCACGCCGAAAATGAGGTAGAAGGTGCGCCACTCGCCGCGCTGGGTATAGCCGTCAAACACACCGAATATGATGAGCATCGAAAGCAGCGGCAGCGTCGCCAGCACGGATTCTGCGCGGCCGCGGTTGCCGTCGTTGGTGACGTCGGTGACATAGGCGTTGAACGCCGCGTCGTTTGCGGTCGAGCCGAAAAAGGTCATCACACAGTCGAGAATAACGACGGCGACTGCCGCGGCGGCGGC
>JAFZQQ010000283.1 GCA_017620315.1 Oscillospiraceae bacterium
GACGGGATCACTGTGGAGGACTGCGGCTGGTCAGAAATCACGGCGTTCCCCGAGCTTTCCTGGGAGTTTGACGAGAATGCGCCGGTCGCCCTTGATACGACGCGGGTAAAAACCGCTCCCTTCGATGCGGCGGTGCTGGCCGATGCGCATTTCTTCATCTGCTATGAGACCGTGAACCGACAGTCCGGCGACGTCACCTTCGAGTCGGCAGCCATGAAGCTGCTCGTCTTTGAAAAGGGCGGAGAAGGCTATTTGCTGGATGACGGCGGCGCGCAGCGCAGCTTCAGCTACGCGATGGACAGCGATTATTCCTGCGTGCTCCGGTTTGACGACGGCGGCGAGGGTACGCTTGGCCTCTGCGCCGATCAGGGCGGCGCACTTCCGGGAAGCGAGGAGGGCAGTCTCTGGCTGCAGCTCTATCTCGGCGACAAGGTGCTCTGGTTCTACTGAAACACGGACGCATAGCAGCCGGCCGTCTGATAAGCCGTTTTGTTATCCTATTCATAGAAAAGGGCGCTGCCTCGTTTGGAGACAGCGCCCTTTTATAGCATGATCGGCTAAGTCACTTTTTCCTTGTAGCAAGGCGCATCACGCTCGCATAGCTGAGAGCGGCCAGTACGGAGACTAAGAGCGTCAGCAGGAGCGTCAGCAGCTTGTGATCCATCCTCGTGCCGAGAAAGACGACCAGCACGGCAAGAGCCATGACGGCAAACATATTCGGCAGCATATAGACGGCGACCGCGGCGCCCTGCTTGATGACCTCGATCTCGTTTTCCCAGTCAAGCCGCATATGCCGGACGCCGCAAACGCAGCCCCACGCCGTCGAGAAGGCGCACAGCGCCACGCCGAGCAACAGATACAGCACCGTGTCGAGCACGGGCACCTTCCCGGCAATGCACAGGCACAAAACGGAAAAGACCATAGCCGGAACGGCAAGGTACATGTTGAAGAGCATCTTGCCCCGGTACAGCGTCTTTTTTTCTACCGGCAGGCTCTGTACGATCCAGTAGTTCTTGCCCTCCAGAGAAGGGGAGCAGGCGGTGGTGGCGAACATGCCGATGAAGAAATAAACGATGAAAGGGATGGCGGGACGGAGCATCGCGGCGTCGATGGGAGCGCCCTGCGTGACGGACGCAATGATCTTCTCCGGTCCGATGATCAGCGTGAGGAGGGCGACAAGCAAGGCGAGGATAAAGCCGACCCCGCCGTTTACTATGTATGCGGTGGAGCCGGTCATACGCTTGAACTCCTTGAACGCGATGGATTTGACCACGCTGCGCGTCTTCTGTGCGGACATTTTGTAATTCTTTGCCGCCGCATGGGATTTGAGCGCGGAGTTGATGCGCCTGTAAGACCGCCCCACTATGGAGAAAATCGCCGCGAACAGCAGCGCGCTCACACCGATGAGCAGCAGGGCGGAGACGATGCTTCGGCCTGCCACGGCGTCTGCAAACCATCCGGCGGGAAGATAGATCCCTGCCGCGCTGTCGGTCAGCTCGGCGGCGTTTTCCAACGTGGCCTCGACCTTGTCGTTCTGGAATATGTCCGTGATGATAAAGCGCAGGGAGAAGCAGAAAATGACAAATATCATGGTCAGCACGGTCTGGATGATATTCGTTTTTCTGAAGCCTGCGCTTATTCTCGCGATCAAAAAGCCGAGAAAAGCCGCTGCCAGCATCGGAATAACAGGCAGAAACAGCGACAGCACGAGCCATATTGGGTACACGACTGCGGACGGGTGCGCGTAGATGCCGTATCCGATCGCCATCGCAACGGAGATGCTCAGATACCAGGGAAGACTCTTGACGTACATATAAAGGAACTTGCACGCCGCCACGGAGCTGGACGAGAAGGGGAGCGACATCAGCATGTCGTATTCCTTGAAGTTGAACAGATACCCGTTCGTCTTGAACAGAGTGAACACAAAGGCAAGCAGGCTGATGACCAGCGCGCACATCACCGGCGCGGCGTCGATCATGCCGAATTGGCCGTATCCGATGCACATAAAGACGCAGTAGGCCATGATCATTGCGTAGACGAGGACGACGCCGATCGTGCTGCCGATGATCTTTCCGCGCTTCTTCTTGTCCTTGCAGTGCCGGTAGATGTTACTCTGGCTTGTGGACAGAAGCAGCGTCTTGAGAAGAACGATGCTGTTATTCATTGCTGTCCGCCTCCAAAAACGTCTCTTCGAGCGAATGGCCCTCGGTCAGTTCCTCCATGGTGCCGGAGGCAATGATCCTGCCGTGCTTGATGATGGCGACCTTGTTGCACAGCTTTTCGGCGACGTCCAGCACATGCGTGGAGAAGAAGATCGCCGTGCCGTTGCGGCACATTTCGTGCATGATCTCCTTGAGAGTGAAGGCGGCCTTGGGGTCGAGCCCGACAAAGGGCTCGTCCAGCACGAGCAGACGAGGATCGTGTATCAGCGCGGAAATAATGGCCAGCTTCTGCTTCATGCCATGGGAGTAGGAACTGATCAGATCGCCGAGGTCGCTTGTGATCTCAAACATGCCGGCGTATTTCTCGATGCGCTTTTCGCGCTCGGCGGCGCTTATGCCGAACACGTCCGCCACAAAGTTCAGATACTGGATGCCGGTCAGGTTTTCGTAAAGGTCGGGATTGTCCGGGATATAGGCGGTGACGCGCTTGCATTCCATCGGCTCGTCCTTGACGGAATGACCGTCGATGTATATCTCACCCTCCGTGAAATCCAACACGCCGAC
>JAFZQQ010000284.1 GCA_017620315.1 Oscillospiraceae bacterium
GACAGAGTATGAAGCAAAAAACAAAGGAGGTCGTGAAAATGTATAGTGATAAGAAAAGCCGGATCCCGGACGAAACCTTTGACGCAGCCGCTTCCCTTGCGGCGCAGGAGACGCCGACATATGCCGGCACCTTCGAGGACCAGCTCAAGGGGGTTTACGACAAG
Source organism: Oscillospiraceae bacterium (assembly GCA_017620315.1). GTDB lineage: Bacteria > Bacillota > Clostridia > Oscillospirales > Oscillospiraceae > Hominicoprocola. Next base: position 165 of record JAFZQQ010000284.1, read on the forward strand.
ATCGCCAACCGCGAGCCGTTCCAGTATGACGTGAACGCCGATCCGCTGTATCAGCAGTACAAGGATCAGTACATCCAGGGCGGCAAGCTCGCCATGAAGGACACCATGGGGCAGGCGGCGGCGCTGACCGGCGGTTACGGCAGCACCTACGGCCAGCAGGTGGGCCAGCAGGCATACGACGCCTATCTGCAGCAGCTCGGCGCAGTCATTCCCGAGCTGTATGGTATGGCATACAGCAAATACCGGGACGAAGGCGACGATCTCAAAGACCTGTACGGGCTGGCCGTAGATCTGCGAGACAAGGAATATGCGCGCTATCGTGACGAGCTGGGCGATTACCGTTATGAGGACGAGCTTGCCTATGCCCGCGGACGGGATGATATTGCCGACCGCCGTTATGAGGACGAGCTTGTTTACAGCCGCGGGCGCGATGCTCTTGCCGATCAGCGGTATAACGAGGAGAGAGATTACAGCCGCAGCCGTGACACGATCGCCGATCAGAGATATGCGGACGAGCTTGCATACGCCCGCGGACGTGACGCGATCGCAGACGAGCGCTACGCAGACGAGCGCGATTATAACCGCAGGAAATATGAGGACGAGACCGCATATTCCCGCAGCCGTGACACGATCGCCGATCAGCGGTACGACGATCAGCTTGCATATTCCCGCGGACGGGACGCAATCAGCGACCAGCGCTACGCGGACGAGCTCGCCTACAACCGCGCCATGTCAGAGAGGGACAGCTCCTATAACCGCCAGCAGCAGGCGTACAGCTCCCTTTATTCGATCATCAAGGCCTCCGGCTATGCCCCGACGGACGAGGAGCTCGCCGCGGCGGGCATGACGAGAGCGGCCGCCGACGCGCTGCGCAACGAATATCTGCGCGCAAACGGGCTTTTGCCCGCGGCTGAGGAAACTCCCGCAGCGGGCGGCATCGGCGGAGGTATCGGCGGTTCCGGAGGCAATGGAGGCGCCGGAGGCAAAGGCGGTGCAGAAGGCAACGATGGCGGGAACGGAAACGATGACGATTTGACTGTCGACATGGGATCCATCATCGAGCTCGGCTACGGGCCGATCAGCGCGACCAAGCTTTCCGAGCTCGTTGAGAGCGGCGCGGTCAATGAGCAGGTTATCGGGAATAAGATCGTGTACACCAACAATACGCAAAAAAAGACCGAAAACGCAGGCGCCGCTTCTGCCATACGCGAACGCTCGCGCAGCTTTTTAAGTAAATGAGATCGAAGCATCTCAAAGGACAGTATCGGCTTTTACGAGGTAAAAAAGTATGGATGATTTTCTGAAAGAATTCCAAAAAAGACACGGCGGGCAAACGAAAAGCTCCACTCAGCAGACATACAGGACGACGTCGGAAGAGAACGACGACGATCCATTCATGGCAGAATACCGTCGGCGCCAGTCCATGAAGACCTCGCGCGAGGAAAGCGGCGGCGTTGATGTACGGTCGGGCTTCGACAGTTTTCTTTCCGAACATGGGTATACGCCTTCCGAGAGAACGCACCAGGCACAGCCTGCGGAACCCGCCCCTGTCATGCAGCCGGCAGAGGACACGAGGACGCCCTTCCAGAAGACCGTCGACCGTATTCTAGGCGCGGACCGCACGCAGGTGACCGGCGGGAAAACAAACTGGTGGCAGGCTCTTGTTTCAGGTCCTGTCAGAAAAGGTCTAAATCAATGGAGCAATCTTAACTGGAAAACGCTGAACGACTTCCTCGGCGGACCTGCAGAAGAGATCCACACACTCGGCGTTGAGACGATCAACGCCATGATCGACGTAGCGAATCTCATTCCCGGCGTCGATATGGATTACATTCAAGACAACAGTCGCAACCTGCTGCAGTGGGGCGCGGAAGAAAATCAGAAACAGGTGGATTATCTCTCGGAAAAATACGCGGCCAATGCGAACACGAGCCGAGCCGCGCAGATCGTCGATCAGTTCGGCACCTCCACCGTCGCCGCCGTGCCGCTTGCAATCGAAGCAGTTCTATTGAAGCCGTACTATGCGGCGAAGGCGGCCGTTGGCACAGGAACAGAAGGATTGCAATACTTCTCCGCCCTGAAGAGCAGCGACGGGCTGGAAGCCGCCGGCATGATGGCCAAAGAGGGCTTGACCAAGCTGTTGAAAAACCCGCAGTTTTGGACCTCCTATCTGCAGGTAGCGGGCGACGGTTACGAGAGCGCGCTTGAGGAGGGCATGAGCGAAGAGGACGCCGCGGCCTACGGTCTCGTAAACGGCTTCTTCAATTCCATGATCGAGATCGGCGGCGTGGACGACGCGCTGGGCGGCATTCAGAATTATCCCATGCGTCTGGCTCAGATGGAGGAGCAGCAAGGCAAGCGCGCCGTCGTCGAGTGGTTCAAGGACACCGTTCTCGGCGAAGGCTTGGAAGAGGTTGAGCAGGGTATCATGGAGCGCGGTTTGATGCAGGCCGCAAAGGGCGACAGCATCGGCGACATGTTTTCTGTTGATCCCACCGACACCGAGGCGGCCTTCAACCCGATCACGTCCCTGCAGGAATTCACCGGCGGCGCGGTCGTGGGTGGTCTCCTCGGAGCAGGGCAGACAGCAATCAGCAAGGGCGGCGGCGCGGCCATGAACAAGATCGCGGAAAACGTTCAGATCCGGGAAGAGCAGCGACAGCAGCAGATCCGGGAAACCGGTCGCAGGCTTGTTGATCAGACCCTTGACAACATGGATCTGTCCGATGGGCAGAAACAGGTGCTTTCCTCGGGCTTTGAGACTGGAGAGACGGACGCGCAGACTTACGCGCACGGCATTCAGGAGGCCTTTCGGCTGGGAGAACAGGGGCTTTCCTTTGAGCAGGCGCGCGAGAACGCCGTTTTCGCCGAGGATCTCAACGAGACGCAGTTCCGGCACGCCTGGGAGATCGGAGCGCAGAAGGGCGGGAACAGCGTCGAAACCGGCCAGGTGGAAAGCGCGCCCGTTCTCAACACGCCGGAATATGAGAGCATCGAAGAGCTCAGCCGCGAATACCGAAGCCCCGAGAAAGTGACCGAGATCTTCGACCGGGCGGCGGACACGGACGTGAACGATTTTGCCGCCGGCTTCCGCGCCGCCTACGATATGGGACAGAGCGGCGTCGGCGAGAAGTATCTCACCGATGAGAATATCCGCACGCTGACGGAGGAGCAGCGCCGCGCGGCCTATGAGCTCGGCCGGACGGACGCCGCCGCCATCGCCGCGGAGCGTGCCGGGAAGATCGGCTCGCAGCAGAAGGAAGGGAACCTCGAGCGCGCAAAGGGTACCGTGAAGGGCGAGGGCGTGACGATCGCCGATATGAAGAAAGCCTTCAACGACAGCCAGAATACCGCTTATCGACTTCTGACCCGCTATGCCGAGGCAAGCGGCGTGAACATCGTTCTGTACAATTCGCAGGCAGACGAGAAAACCGGGCAATTCCCGGCTCA